>JAPOSW010000107.1 GCA_026709505.1 Gammaproteobacteria bacterium
CCCCGTTCCCAGAAATTCCTGCTCGGAGACCGCATCCAGTGCACCGCGATTGACGAGCTGGAGGCACTCGTAGAGGCAATCTTATAGCAAGCCCTCGAAATCATCTATGGCATGCCCTATGGCGACTACAAGGCAAGATACCAGAATGAGGTCTCAGCCGAACAGCTCGACCGGTTTGCAGATAGCCAGCAGAAGGCAACCGAATGAAGTCTATCGGATGCTTTCCCGATGGACAGTGTCCACTAGCACTCTCACCCGATCCGGTTCGATACCCGGATGAATCCCGTGTCCCAGGTTAAACACATGCCCATCTCCTTCACCATAATCATCCAGTATCCTTATTGCTTCACTGGCTACTTTATCTTCTGAAGCATAAAGGACGGTAGGATCCATGTTTCCCTGCAAGGCGACTAGGTGACCAACTCGCGAACGGGCGCTGGCCAGTGAAACAGTCCAGTCCAGTCCAACCGCATCGCATCCGGATGTTGCAATCATTTCGAGCCAGTTTCCGCCACCCTTGGTAAACAGAGTAATCGGGATGTTCGAGGCCACCTGCCTGGATTTCAGGTTTTGAACAATCCGGGTCATTGGTTCCAGCGAAAACCGTACATAATCAGGCTCGGCAAGAACCCCTCCCCAGGTATCAAAAATCATCAGGGACTGTGCACCTGCGGCAACCTGTGCACACAGGTAATCGGTTACGGACCGGGTCAGTTTCTGCATTAGCAAATCAGCAGAGTCTGGCTGATCATGCATCATGCCCTTGACATATCTGAATTCCTTGGAGCTGCCTCCCTCTACCATGTAGGTGGCCAGCGTCCACGGGCTTCCACTGAATCCAATCAAGGGAACTCTGTCCGCTAATTCATGACGTGCCATTGCAATTGCCTGCATAACATAGCTCAGTTGAGTCTCGGCATCAACCTCGGGTAGTTTCCTAATATCGGCGACAGTACGAAGTGGTGAGTTGAAGCGAGGGCCTACACCTTCTTCAAGAGTCAATCCCAGGCCCATGGCATCGGGTATGGTCAATATGTCAGAGAATATGATCGCCGCATCAAGATCAAAACGCTCAAGCGGCTGAAGCGTGACCAGACAGGCAAGTTCGGGATTCTTGCATAGCGACAGAAAATCCCCAGCCTGCTTTCTGACCTCTCGGTACTCGGGTAGATAACGGCCCGCCTGACGCATTATCCAGATTGGCGTGCGGTCTACCGGCTGGCGCTTGAGTGCCCTTAAGTAGCGATTCTTCATTGGATGTCAACCGGCTGTAAAGTGGGAACGAAAGTGATTACGAAGCAGATCATTCTTGCCTCTTAAGTGGATGTCGACAGGACGGGAATACTGCCACCCCTAATGGATAGTCCAAGCTGTCAACGTTTGGCTGCGCCGCATGTCGACCGCAACAAACACATGTAGAGAACTTGTTAGGCAAGCCATTGCACCCTTTTTTCGGCTTGATGATGTCTCCGCTATGAATGTCCATACATGGAATTTGAAAAAAAACCTTAATAAAACAAGTTGTGCCAATCCCAGGCAAATAACCAGGTTTTTCATAAAAGTGAGACCAGACTCTCCAGCAAGTATTCTGCACTTCCTTTGATCAGTCGCTTAGCATCAAGATGTTTTCTCGTAACAAATCGTACCCTATCTGAATAAGGCACTATCAAGGCAATGAACTTTTCCAAAGACATTTAAATGCTGGACGCCAGTCGGCACTCGGTGGCACCATGCCTGAATTCGTGAACCCTAAACAGGGCAGACTCGCCATTGTGGGTTGCATAGTTCACATCAACTCAAACGTCAAAGCAGCTCAGCCCGAATTCCCAGAAGGGTTCGCTTAGGTCCTCCAAACACCATGCCAATCAGGTGAACCGATTCTCCGCTATCCCTGTATTTTTCCGCATAGCCTCGTTCCCGAATCTGGGCAATGGCACTGCCCAGCATTTCTTCTTTTTTTGCAACGTCCTCAACTGCCTTGAATTCAAGGACGAACACCTGTCCTCCATGCTCCAGCACCATGTCCGATCGCCCCCCGCTGGTGGCTTCCTCTGCCTTGATGTCAATCTGGGTGGTCCTGAAACTCATGTAAAGCAGATTCGCATACCAGGATTCGTAGTGGCCAAGGTCGCCACTGTCATGCCATGGGTGGGGAATTCCCGAGAATAATGCGTGAATCTTCTTCTCGACCGCAGAAAAGTTGTTGTCCACGAGAGCATGAACCAATTCCACGCCGGCAGTCTCCACTTCTTGTCCACGACCAGTAATATGCTCGGCCAGCCCCTTGTTGAAGCTGCTCTGCACCTCGAAATTTGGGTAGTTCAGATGGTACAGAACGTGATTGCCTCGCTTTTCCTTCTCGGTAATCGTCAGATATCCGGACTGGAACAGCAATGCCTCATGACTGAACTTGTCCAGCTCGAAACTGGAAACAAGATCTGCATCCACTACGCGATTCTCCAGCTCCATGGGATTGACCTTCCTCTCTGTAAGCAGTCGGTACAGGTAGCTTGGCTGTCCGGACTTGAACCAGTGTGCGCGAAATTCCTGATTCTTGAACAGGTGAAGAATGTCGTGCGGGTTGTAGAGTTTTTGTTCGCCAAGCCAGTTGTAGCCGCTGTACCAGACTCGAATCTCATTCGTGTCCAGTTCTTCCAGCTCCGGTGCAAACACGGTGTCAAGGTCATGATCCGTGTATCCGCAGATGGTCGCGAGAGGAGGATACAGGCTGATATCGTCAAGGTTGTTCAGGCCCGAGGAAAAACTGGTCTTCGAAAACATCGTGATGCCGGTGACGAACACAAAGCGAATGTGTTCTTCAGCGTCTTTCAGTATGCTGTATAGATTGCGCAGCTTGTCCCTGTTCACTCTGGCTTTTTCTTGATCTTCCAGTACATTCAGGACAGGGCGGTCATATTCATCGATCAGTACCACCACCTGCAATCCAGTTGTCTGATGTAGCCGAATCAGGGTGCTTCGAAGTCGATCCGGGGGACTGGTTGACTGGGATAGGGATTTCAAGTCATAGGTCAGCTCCACTTCATGTAGCTGGGTTAGTACATTTTTCTCCAGATCCTCGGGAGTGTCGACATTACCTCCGAAACTCAGGCGGACTATGGGATACCTTACCGACCAGTCCCAGTGCGGGTGGATATCCAGGCCCTGGAACAGGGGTTCGTTTCCTTCAAACAGCTCCTTCAGTGTGCTGACCAGCAGGCTCTTGCCGAAGCGGCGGGGGCGGGAGAGAAAGTAGAAATCCCCCTCTTCAATCATCCGACGGATCAGGGGCGTCTTGTCGACATAGTAACAGCCCTTGTTCCGAAGCCGGCTAAACGTTTGAATGCCAGTCGGTAGCAAGCGACGACCTGTATGGATTTGTGTATGCATACCATGCCTATATTAGCATAGAGATTGACTGCGCATTCGGCATCGTCATAACCATATTCACCGACAAAAACGGGAGAGTGGTTTCGTGATTTCCTTTATTCCGTTTCTGTATGGACAGCTAGTCGGAGAAAAGTGGTTACAGGGGCAAATCACTCTTGCCCCGCAAATGGATATCGATAGCACGGGCACACTGCCGTCCTTCATGGATAGCCCACACTACCAACGATTGACCCCGGCGCATGTCGCCGGCAACAAACACGTTTTCCAGGCTGGTTGGACAAATCATTGTTATCCTCTCTTCGGCTCGATGGAGTCCAGTTGTCACCTAGTGTTTCAAGGGTTCCCTAGGCGAAATAAGATGTATAAATTCCATCGAGAATAGTCAGGCTATTAAGAAACAAAATGAGTTTGATGCTCTATACATCCTGTCATTTATGTTATTTGTCAATCTCTTAAACGATGGTCATTCTCAGAATGCTTTCAGTGAACATAACGAAGAACAGAACGGACGGAAACTGTTTACCGGGGGCAATGCCACCAAAGTTGTAACTGCCTATGAGTAGAGCGTCAAGCCCATGCTGTTTCTTTGTTTAGCATATAAAGAACAGGGGCGGCGTTGTGTGCTCTTTAGTCAATTAGTCAATATTACATGCTCTAGATTGATCAAGCCACTTGGCATCTAGAAGTAACTTTCTTCCTCATTCCTTGATAGACAGTTAGTTGTTCGAAAAAACTTTTCTATACTGATTTCGCAAGTGATGAGATTTTATCAACTGTTCATATTTTTGGAAAAGGCTGCCATCTCCTTTCTCAGTGGAACGCAACGCTTTAATAAAGGGTTTTGCATATTTCCATTCTCTGACGAGCGTGATGTCCCAAAATTCAACGTAGGTAGAGGGGTGAATAGATCCATTGAGAATACAGATAGAGACAAATTCGCGGCGATTGAGAAATTTCAATATAGGTTGAATTTCCTCAAGTTGCTCATCGGAAAGTTTGTTTTGCGACCAGCTGGTCGCAAGATCAGCCCAGTCGTCTTTAGTAGTCTTGGAAGCAAGACTCCGTACTGCAGTATCGGCCAAACTCAACCATTCACCATCCAACTCATGATTAGTTATGTAATCGAAAGCGGCACGTCTAGCGAGGACATTACGCTGCACTAGCCATGCTAAAAATGCGGTAATAAGAATGACAAAGGGCGTTATATACAAGTTTCGATCCGGCTAAATTTTGCAGCATGGCATTATTTTATATAGCTGATTAGCAGATATAATTGTAATTACAGCTACCACAGACTTCCGAATAATTCCGTATGCCTGTTTTGTTAACGCCAAAACTTAAGTAGCAAAAAACCCCTATACGATGGATATCGCATATTTGGTCTCCATGGGTAATTAAGTCTCGGATATATCGTTGATCAGACGATAGCACCTGTTCCGTGATGTATCATGATTTCTTCTTCGAGTTTATGAATTTATACTAAATAATTATATAAGACATTATACACGCAATTACAGCCTATAGCAACACGTGTTTGCGGTGCTGATCACTTGACTGGACAAGGGACTATTTAACCTTCGAAAGGGTTCGATCTGTTGGGTGCGTTTTTGAGGGGGTATGGAGTTGCTTAAACCGCTACAAGCAAGCCACAAATCGTTAACTGGTGATGCAGGAAGGGTGTTCTGATCAGAGTGGGAGATCACTCTTGCCCCGCAAGTGGATATCGACAGCACGGGCACACTGCCGTCCTTCATGGATAGCCCACACTACCAACGATTGACCCCGGCGCATGTCGCCGGCAACAAACACGTTTTCCAGGCTGGTTTGATAAGCGTCTGCCCCACTATTATTGGCCTTGACGTTGCCCCTATCGTCAATGTCAACCCCCAGAGTTTCCAGCAGCCCCTTATACACTGGATGGACAAAGCCCATGGCGAGGAGAACCATGTCGGCTTTCAGGGCAAATTCCGATCCCTCGATATTCCTCATTTTCCACTGGCCATCCGCACGGTCCCAGGCGACCTTGATACAGTGTAATGCCGCCACCCGGCCTGAATCATCGCCTTCAATGGATTGCGTCTTGACATCCCAGATACGCTCGCAGCCTTCAGCTTGAGATGTCGAGGTGCGCATCTTGTGCGGCCAGTTTGGCCAGGTCAAGCCCTTGTCTTCCTTTTCAGGGGGTTCTGAAAGAATCTCGATTTGGGTCATCGACTTGCAGCCCTGGCGAATCGATGTGCCAATGCAGTCGGAACCCGTATCACCGCCGCCAACCACGATCACATCCTTGCCTTCGGCTGAAATGAATTCTTCATCAGCTGTACTCTGACTCTGGACGCGTCGGGTGTTGGAACGCAGAAAGTCCATGGCAAAATAGACCCCGTTCAGATCCCTTCCCGGCACCTCCAGATTTCTCGGCTCCTCAGAACCGCCAGCCAAAACCATGACGTCAAAATTGTCCAGAAAATGCGAAACCGGTATGTCAACCCCAACATGGGTGCCGGAGTGGAAACGTACTCCTTCAGTCTTCATTTGCGCCATGCGGCGATCAATCAGCATCTTGTCCAGTTTGAAATCGGGTATGCCATAGCGCAACAAGCCGCCGCTTCGGTCCTGTTTCTCATAGATCGATACGTAATGACCCGCTCTCACCAGCTGCTGGGCACAGGCAAGACCAGCCGGACCCGATCCGATAACTGCCACGCTTCTCCCGGTACGATGGCGCGGAATTTCCGGCTGTACCCAGCCTTCCTGCCAGGCTCTCTCAGCGATATTCTTTTCGATGCTTTTTATGGTGACCGGATCGTCCTGGATATTCAGGGTGCAGGATGCCTCGCAGGGTGCAGGACACACCCGGCCCGTAAATTCCGGAAAATTGTTGGTCGAATGAAGTATTTCACTTGCCCGTCTCCAGTCATCACGGTAAACCAGATCGTTCCAGTCGGGAATGATATTGTCTACCGGACAACCGCTCTGGCAATAGGGAATTCCACAATCCATGCATCTTGCACCCTGATCACGCAATTCATCCTCGGTCAGTTCAACAACAAACTCCCGAAAATGAACAATGCGTTCATTGACCGGCTCATAGCCGACCTCCTTGCGCTCAATATCCAGAAAACCCGTGATCTTACCCATGCTGGATCCGGTACTCTCTTTCATGCATCTGGGAATGAAGCAATTCCAGGGCTTGCCTGTAGTCGTGCGGCATAATGCGCACGAAACGTGATCTGGATTCATTCCAGTTCCCGAGAATGTCCTTTGCTGCCGGACTTCCCGTATATTCCAGGTGACGGGAAATGTAGTGATGCAGACGTGCCTCGTCCGCTTCCAGCGGATTGTCGATGCTTTCAGCAGGCTGATCGGCATCGACCTGTTCGAGAGCGACCATCTGCATGTTGCATTTTTTCTCAAAGTCTCGGGCTTCATCATAGACATAGGCTATGCCGCCGGACATGCCGGCAGCAAAGTTGCGTCCTGTCTGACCCAGGCAGACCACAAAACCGCCCGTCATGTATTCACATCCATGATCACCAACCCCTTCAATTACAGCAATTGCACCGGAATTTCGAACACAGAATCGTTCCCCAGCCACGCCGCTGAAATAGCATTCCCCGAAAATCGCTCCATATAGAACAGTGTTGCCGACGATGATATTTTCGCGTCGGCTGTCCATCGACGTATCCTGTGGCGGGAAAATCACTATCCGGCCTCCGGAAAGACCCTTGCCGACATAGTCGTTTGCTTCGCCCTCAAGTTCAACCGATACGCCCTTGGCGAGCCACGCCCCGAAGGATTGCCCGGCAGTTCCTCTGGCCTTGATCATCACGGTGTTGTCGTTCAATCCTGCATGGCCGTATCGTTTTGCGATTTCTCCAGAGAGCATCGCACCTGCTGTGCGGTCCGTGTTTCGGATTTCGGTATGAATGATCACCGGCAGTCCGGAATCAAGAGCAGGCTTCGCTGATTCAATCAGTTTTCGGTCAAGCACGTTTTCCAGTCCATGATCCTGGGATTCGGAGTTGTGGATCGCAACCTTCGGCCCGACTGTCTGACGGGCCAGTATCCGGCTGTAGTCAAGCCCCTTGGCCTTGAAGTGCCGGATAACCTTTTGGGTTTTCAGTCGATCAACCCGGCCAATCATTTCATCGACTGTTGCAAAACCCAGTTTCGCCATGATTTCCCGCAGCTCTTCCGCTACGAAAAAGAAATAGTTGACAACATGTTCGGGCTGTCCGGTAAAGCGCTTGCGCAAACGCGGATCCTGGGTGGCAATGCCAACCGGACAGGTATTCAGATGACATTTGCGCATCATGATACAGCCGGAAGCGATCAGGGGGGCGGTTGCAAATCCGAATTCGTCGGCACCGAGCAAGGCTGCTACCGCGACATCGCGACCGGTTCTCAATCCACCATCGACTTGCACGGCAATCCGGCCTCTCAACTGATTCCGAACCAGCGTCTGCTGGGTTTCGGCCAGGCCAATTTCCCAGGGGGATCCCGCATGCTTGATTGAAGTCAGCGGACTGGCGCCTGTGCCTCCCTCATATCCGGAAATCGTTACATGGTCGGCATGCGCCTTGGAGACTCCGGCGGCCACGGTACCTACACCGACCTCGGACACCAGTTTGACCGAGATTCGGCTTTCCGGGTTTACGTTCTTCAGGTCGAAGATGAGCTGGGCCAGATCTTCAATCGAATAGATATCGTGATGGGGAGGCGGTGAGATCAGTCCCACACCGGGCGTAGAATGTCGTACCGAGGCGATTTGCTGACTGACCTTGTGTCCGGGCAGCTGACCGCCCTCGCCAGGCTTTGCGCCCTGTGCCATCTTGATCTGAATGTCATCCGCATTCACTAGATAATCGGTCGTCACGCCAAAGCGCCCCGATGCGACTTGCTTGATTGCGGAACGCTTGGGATTGCTGCTTCCATCTGCCAAGGGCCGATATCGTGATTCTTCTTCGCCGCCCTCTCCGGTATTGGACTTGCCGCCGATACGATTCATCGCAACCGCGAGGTTCGAATGCGCTTCCTGGGATATCGAGCCAAATGACATTGCGCCGGTTGCAAAGCGCTTGACGATCTCTGCGGCGGGTTCGACCTTGTCAATGGGCAATGGCTGATCTGCCCAGTCGAATTCAAACAGGGAGCGAAGCGCATACAGTTCAGCGTCCTGTTCATTGATCATTTGCGAATATTCACGATATCGATCCAGACTGTTCCCGCGGACGGCATGCTGCAGGTTTGTGATGGTTTCCGGATTCCACACGTGTTTCTCGCCGCGCACCCGAAACGCATAGTCTCCGCCGGGATCCAGCATGTTTCGGTAAAGCGGCATGTTGCTGTAGGCCTGCTCATGCCAGATATAGATATCGGAGGCAATTTCATCAAGTCCGACCCCGCCGACTTTTGAAGTTGTGCCGGTGAAGAATTGTGCGACAAATTCCTCGCACAAGCCGACTGCATCAAAGATTTGCGCTCCACAGTAGGATTGAAATGTCGAGATGCCCATTTTGGACATGACTTTCTTCAGCCCTTTGTTGACGGCTTTGATGTAGCGTTGCTGGACCTCGTCAAAACCGGGTCGGTCCGGCAGCTCGCGGAGCATGCGGTTGATGGTGTCAAACGCCAGATAAGGGTTGACCGCTTCAGCACCGTAGCCGGTAAGCGTAGCAAAATGGTGGACTTCCATGCATGCGGCGGTTTCAACCACAAGTCCGGTTTCGGTTCTGAGACCTTCGCGAATCAGGTGATGGTGCACGGCGGAAGTGGCAAGCAAGGCAGGGATGGCAATATTGTCCCGATCAGTGCCTCGATCCGACAGAATCAGAATGTTGAAGCCCTTTTGCAATACTGCCCGCTCGGCTTTCCTGCATAATTCCCGGAGTGCTGAACCCAGTGCTTCAGGGCCCCATTTGACCGGAAAACACAGCGTGAGGGTCTTGGTCCTGAATGCGCCATTGGTATGATCCTCGATCTGGCGTACCTGTTCGAGTTCGTTGTTGGTGAGGAGTGGCTGAGGCACGGTAAGACGCATTTCACGCCCGCCTTCGTCCAGCCCGAACAGGTTGGGTCTGGGGCCAATCAAGGTCAATAGGGACATCACCAGCTCTTCGCGAATCGGATCGATTGGCGGATTGGTCACCTGGGCAAAATTCTGCTTGAAATAATGCGAGAGATGCTTGGCCCGATTGGACATTACAGCCGGTGGAACGTCGGTACCCATGGACCCGAGTGCTTCCTCGGAGTTTGCGATCATTGGCTGAAGCAGAATCTTCAAATCTTCCTGCGTATAGCCATAGGCCTGCTGCAGCTCAAGCAGGGTATGAGGATCGGGTGACATGGCGCCAACCGAGATACGCAAGGAGCGGAGCTCGATCTGGGTGCGATCCAGCCATTCCTGATATCGGTATTGATTCGATAGTTCGTGCTTGATTTCCTCATCGGATATGATCCGTCCCAGTTCCATGTCGATCAGGAACATCTTGCCGGGCTGCAGTCGCCATTTTTTCTTGATGTCCGATTCAGGGATGTCCAGAACTCCCATCTCGGAGGCCATCACCACCATGTCGTCATTCGTAATCAGGTAACGAGCCGGCCTCAGGCCATTGCGGTCCAGGGTCGCCCCGATCTGCCTGCCATCGGAAAAAACCACGGCAGCCGGTCCATCCCAGGGCTCCATGAGTGCGGCATGATATTCATAGAATGCCTTGCGGTCCTTGTCCATCAGCGTGTTTTCCGACCAGGCTTCAGGAATCAACAGCATCATGGCATGCGCCATCGAGTAACCGCCCGCTACGAGCAATTCAAGCACATTGTCAAAAGCTGCAGAATCCGACTGCCCCTCCGGGATTACGGGCCAGATTTTGTGTATGTCTTCGCCCAGTTTCTCGCTAAAGAGGGAACCGCGTCTTGCCGCCATCCAGTTCATGTTGCCGCGCAATGTATTGATTTCCCCGTTGTGGGCAATCATTCGGAATGGATGTGCGAGATCCCAGCTCGGGAAGGTATTGGTGGAGAATCGCTGATGGACGAGCGCCATCGCTGATTCCATGTCTTCATCAAGCAGATCCGGGTAATACTCACCGACTTGATCAGCCATCAGCATGCCCTTGTAGCAGATTAATCGGGAAGAGAGTGAGGGAATGTAAAAGTCGGATTTCTGAGAGATCGCGGACTCGGCAACTTTTCTCTCGATCTGCTTGCGAATAACGAACAGTTTTCTTTCGAAGTCATCCTGCGATTGAAGATTGCCCGAGCGTTTCACAGCGACCTGGTAGACTTCGGGCTCAGTGGGCAATACGCTCTTGCCCAGATTGCCGGGATAAGCCGGGACCTTGCGCCAGCCGAGCACCGACTGTCCTTCCTGAACAATGAATTCCTCGACAATCGATGTAAAGGCAGCCTGATCCCTGGTGTTGTTTGGCAGAAACACCATGCCGATGGCATATTGTCCTTGTTCAGGCAACTCGAAATCCAGATGCCGCCGGAAAAACCGGTCGGGCATTTGCAGAAGTATTCCGGCCCCGTCGCCGGCTTTTGGGTCCGCTCCGACTGCGCCCCGATGCGCAAGATTCTTGAGGATGGTTAGGCCATGTTCCAGAATTTGATGCGTCCGCCGACCGTCAATATTGGCAACGAAGCCGACTCCACAGGAGTCGTGCTCGTTGGCAGGGTCATAGAGACCGAACTTTGCAGGTAACGGCATAGCAAAAGCAAAAAAGGGTATGCCCGTATATTAGTCTTTTGCCCGGCTACATTCAAGGTGACTGATCACAGCGAAATTGATTGACATACCTGAAAAACCGGAATACTCTTAACCTTGCCAACTTTCCGACAAGCCCGCTAGCCGGGTTATTCGGTCAATACAAAAGCCCTTTGTTTGGTAAGGGAGTAGCTACCCGAACCTGGCGAACAGCCGATGCTATCACTGCTTTGTCGTGAAAGTTGGCATGGCCCGGCACCATTTTGTGTGTCGGTTGTGCAACTCCCGATGGAGGATACAGGTTGTCGGCCAGAGGCAAACTCAATGCCGGACTCCACAAGGCGGCCAGGAACAGGAACGATGATTTCTATACGCAGCTCTCGGACATAGCAGAGGAGTTGCGGCACTATGCTCGGCACTTCAGGGGCAGAGTGGTTTACTGCAACTGCGACGATCTGACAGCCAGCCAGTTTTTCCAGTATTTCTACAAGAAGTTTCGCAGTCTTGGGTTGCGGAAGCTGATCACCACCTGCTACAAGAACCGCAACACTGATCTGTTCACTCTGTACGACCAGGAAAGAGCCGCCGGGATAACCTTCACGGAATCCCCAAGCGGTGATGAAATGCCGGACATCAATATTTTCAATCTGGAAGGCGATGGTGATTTTAGAAGTAATGAATGCATCCGGCTTCTGGAGGAAGCCGACATTGTGGTAACCAATCCGCCATTCTCCCTGTTCCGGGAATATGTCGCCCAACTGGTGGAGCATGGGAAGCAGTTTCTGATCATTGGAAGCATGAATACAGTCACCTACAAGGAGATTTTTCCCCTGATCAAGGACAACAGGCTATGGTACGGACCCAGCATATCCAGCGGTGATCGGGAATTTGGCATTCCCGATCACTACCCATTGACTGCTGCAACGCACAGAACCGATGAAGATGGCAAGAAGTTTGTAAGGGTCAAGGGGGTTCGGTGGTTTACCAACCTTGATCACAAGAAACGCCATGAAGAGCTGATTCTGGGTCGCAAGTACACGCCCGAAGATTATCCGAAGTACGACAACTATGATGCGATCAACGTGGACAAGGTTAAAGATATTCCAGAGGACTATCCGGGTGCAATGGGGGTGCCGATTACTTTCCTGGACAAGTACAACGCGGATCAATTCGAGATACTGAATTGCAATGACATTAGGCTATCGGATAGAGTGCCTGTGAAAGAGCATGGGTTGATCAAGGACAAAGACAGTTCGATATATGGCAAGCCGAAGTATGTCCGAATTGTCATCCGAAACAAACAGCTTCAATCATGAAAATCGAACTGCATAGAATCCCGGTTCGCAAACTTGTGGAGAATTATCAGGACGATGGTGAGGGCGGTGTCATCGGCTATGGTGGTCGACTTGACATTCGACCAAAGTATCAACGGGAATTTGTCTACAAGCCAAGCCAGAGGGACGCAGTAATCAATTCGATTCAGAACAACCGCCCTCTAAATGTCATGTACTGGGCCATCCGGACCGATGGCACTTATGAAGTTATTGACGGCCAGCAGCGGACCATCTCGATTGCTCGATATGTGGATATAGTCGATGGCTTTCCCGTCAATGATCTGTTTTTCGAGAATCTCCCCCGCGACCGGCAAAAGCAGATACTGGACTACGAGTTGATGGTTTACAAGTGCGAGGGAACGGACAGCGACAAGCTGGACTGGTTCAAGACGATCAATATTGCCGGAGAGAAACTGACCGATCAGGAATTGCGGAATGCTGTCTATGCAGGTTCATGGGTATCCGATGCAAAGCGGTATTTCAGCCGGAGCAACTGTCAGGCATACAATATCGGTCAGGACTACATGAACGGTTCCCCAATCCGACAGGAATTCCTGGAAACGGCCATCCGGTGGCACAAGGACAATGGGGATACCATCGAGAAATACATGGGGAGACACCAGCACGATCATACCGCCGTGGAGTTGTGGAACCATTTCCGGTCCGTCATCGGTTGGGTTGAAGCGACATTCACCGGGAAAAGGAAGGCGATGAAGGGAGTTGACTGGGGCAAACTCTATAACGAACACAGTCACAGAGACCTTGACCCTGCCGAAATCGAGACGGAAACCGCAAGGCTGGTCAATGATCGTGACGTAACCAACCATAAGGGCATATACCCCTATCTTCTGACCCGTAATGAAAAGTACCTGAATATTCGCGCATTTGACGATGTCATGAAGCAGCGGGCTTATGAAAAACAGAACGGGATTTGTGTTTCCTGCAAGGAGCCGTTCGAACTTTCCGAAATGGAGGCGGACCATATTACCCCGTGGTACGAAGGAGGTCCCACGAGAGAAGAAAACTGCCAGATGTTGTGCAAGGACTGCAACCGGAGAAAATCAGACAGGTAGCGAAGTCATACCGGACTCAATGAAACAAAGACTCAGTTTTCCGAATACATTGCCCGTGCTTGCCGCGAGACAGTCAAACATGATCTATCCCATGGTCTCACTTGTATCCATCTCGGTTGACTGATCACCCCATCAGGTGTTGCTGGTGTTCAGAGTCTGAATGCAACTGGTTCCTGAGGCCTATAGGGCTAGCCAACCGCAAATTCTTCAAGGGTTTGCTGCAGGGCCTTTGGGTCATAATCCTGGCAAACCAGTGCATTGCCAATTCCCTGCATCAAAATCAGCCGGACTTTGCCTGCAAGCACTTTTTTATCGCGGCCCATGGCTTCGCGTAGCTCTTCGGGCTTGAAGTCTTTCGATGGATTGACCGGCAGCCCGGCTTTTTCAAGAAGGATTTGAATGCGGAGCAAGTCGGAATTCTCGAGCCATCCCTGCAGGGTCGACATCCGGGCCGCCATCAGCATGCCAAGCCCAACTGCTTCACCATGCAGCCATGGCCCATACGCGGTGACTGTCTCAATTGCATGGCCGAAAGTATGACCGAGGTTCAACAGGGCGCGAACCCCGGATTCCCGCTCATCCTGCTCCACCAGCCTGGCCTTGTTGAGACAGGAACGCCGAATGACTTCAGTCAGTGCGGCTTGATCGTGCCGCATCACCGAATCGATGTTCTGTTCCAGCCATTCGAAAAACGCAAGGTCATTGATCAGCCCATATTTAATCACCTCGGCCACGCCGGATGAAAACTGTCTGGGTTCCAGAGTGCGTAATGTCGATAAATCCGCAATCACGCGCAACGGCTGGTAAAAGGCGCCAATCATGTTCTTGGCGCTGGAATGGTTGACTCCCGTCTTGCCGCCTACCGATGAATCGACTTGCGAGAGCAGGGTGGTAGGAACCTGGATAAATCCGATGCCTCGCTGATAGCAGGCAGCCACGAACCCTGACAAATCGCCGATAACCCCGCCGCCCAAGGCAAGGACGGTGACCTGCCGGTCGAGCGGTACCGCAAGCATCTTGTCGAATACTTCGCCTGCGGTTTCCAGTGTCTTGTATTGCTCTCCATCAGGCAGGATGATCTCTTCAACATGCTTGCCCGGCAATGCCTGTTTGAGTCGGTCAAGATACAGGGGTTGAACCACATCATTGGTAATCACCAGTACCTGATCACCGCTTACCCAGCCTAGAAACTCGTATTGATCGCTCAGGATTCCATGACCAATTCGGATCTCGTAACTGCGATTCCCGAGATCGATTGGGACGGTCGTGACTTCTTTATTCATTGGCAGTCCTGAGTATTCAACCATTCAGCAATTCGACTTGCGGTCTTTTCCGAGGTCGGAGATATTTCAATGACATGATCCGCAACGCCCCTGTAGATTGGGTCGCGTTGCCGGTGGATTTCCTTCAAGGTGGAATACGGATCTTCAGTATGCAGAAGAGGCCGATGTGTGCTTTGCCTGACTCGGTCCCACAAAAATTCCAAAGATGCGGTCAGATACATCACTTTTCCGCTTTCCCTTATGGTTTTCCGGTTACTATCATACAATACGGCCCCGCCGCCGGTTGCTACCACACGGTCGTTGCACTTTGCGATTTCTTCTAGCAAGCGGGTTTCCCGTGATCTGAATCCGTCTTCTCCCTCAAGCTCGAATATATGGGCGACCGTCACACCGGTCCGCTGCTCAAGTTCATGGTCGGTATCAAGAAATTCGAAACCAATGAGCTGCGCCAGCTTGCTGCCAACCGTTGTCTTGCCGACTCCCATTGGTCCGATCAGATACACATTGGATTTGGATGGCCGCATCGAATAAATCAACAATTGTTCGTCGTGTTGCTGTAACTGGGCTCAAATTATGGCAGTTAACTCAGCCCCATTGTGGATCAGCACCTGCAATGTACCAAAAAAACAGACCGTCATTGCACGATATTTCACGGTCATGGATAACTGGACTCGCTCGGAAGGAAGATAACCGTTAAACAGTCCCAATTCCACTCTGAAGTGCAGCACACTGGTGAGAAGGGGCATGTTGCAAACAGCAAGAGGCGGATGACTATCTCCATGTCAAAACCAACGGGGAACTGAATAGCGCAAAAAGATGGCATGCGCACTCACGAGGAATTTCAATGAAATTGTTGGTAGATGAACTGAAGTTAAAAATCGAAGATTTACCAAATCCACAAAACCGCGAATTTCAAAACAAACTGCATGAGGCTTATAATTTCATGATAGATTACCTGAAAAATAATGACTTGTATGCTTGTTTGAAAACCGCCCCCTACACACCGCCCCCTACACAAAAAAATTCCTAATTACCACTAATCATAAGCAGGTTTTGTGCTACAATGGGACAGATGCAACCACTTGATTAAAAAGGAGTATATCCATGAAGCGCAATCCTGTCCAGTTCCAGAAAGGCCTCAGTCTCAACGAATTTCTCGAACGTTGCGGAGACGAGGACAAGTGCCATGACGCACTGTTCCGGCTGCGCTGGCCGGACGGC
>JAPOSW010000084.1 GCA_026709505.1 Gammaproteobacteria bacterium
CCAGCTGGTGGAGCGCTCAGATAGATATCACAATACGTGATGTAAGTCCGTCACTCAAATGGAGCTTTTCTATACAGATCTTATTGTTAATTCAGAAGTGCGTTAGCAATGCTCTTGTGCCAGTAGAAATTACCATGGTCACTCAAACTGCAGCCAGAAATACGAATCACGCCACACTAAAAACTTAAAGGATAGAAACATGATTGATTGCTCTACACCAATTAAATTTATCAATATAGCTAACGGTATTCTCTCCGAGGGATTGATTTTGGATAATCCGGGTGGAGGAACTTCAAAGATTGAAAGAATCAATCGAGAGAAAGTCACCTATCGCCGAGGAAGTTCGACAATAACAGTGCGATGGTCGGACCTTTATAATGCCTACAAGCGTTTCAGGGGGAAGCTGGTATCCTCAACGGATTTAAGAAAGTTTGCGCCTGCAGTTTTTGATTCCGGCGCACGGCCGGCAGGTCACTCCTGCAATTGCACCTTCTTCTTTCATCTAATGATCAAGATGGGTCTTGCCGATGGAAATCTTCAGGGACGTGGGGTAGCTGGAGACCCCTTTACCTTGAATCTGAAAGACTCATAAAATGTCGGTAGTTGTACCACTACCAAAATGTTGCACAGAAATTCACGCACGGGATGATCCGCATTGACTGACCGCTGCATTTATCCACTCGAAGATTCAGCGAAACGTCAAACAACCTACAGTGTTTAGTAGATCAACCTGATACACTAGCCATAATGATCGCTAAGGCATTATTTATCGGTACGATTTCGGACATGCCCCGATTACCCACCCCCTGAATTGCATGGATCATGAGTCTGGATAAAACCTACAACCCTCACGACATCGAGTCTCGCTGGTACGCCTTTTGGGAAGAAAACGATTTCTTTAGTCCATCTGGGCAAGGCGACCCCTACTGCATCATGATTCCTCCGCCCAATGTGACCGGGAGCCTGCATATGGGGCACGCCTTCCAGGACACCATCATGGATGCCCTGATCCGGTTCCACCGCATGAATAACCGAAACACGCTCTGGCAGCCCGGCACCGATCATGCGGGAATCGCCACCCAGATGGTGGTTGAGAGACTGGTGAACAAGGCAGGCCAAACCCGACACGACTATGGTCGCGAGAAATTCATCGAAAAAATCTGGGAATGGAAAGAGGAGTCAGGCGGAACCATTACCCGTCAGCTTCGAAGAATGGGGACCTCGCCTGACTGGCAGCACGAACGATTTACCATGGATGAGGGATTGACCGAGGCCGTAATTCGGGTGTTTGTTGACCTGTACGATGAGGGAATCATTTATCGCGGCAAGCGGCTTGTGAATTGGGACCCCGTATTGCATACCGCCCTGTCCGATCTTGAGGTACTGTCACAAGAGGAAAAAGGTGCACTGTGGCACCTCAAATACCCGCTCATTGGCGTGCCGGGCCATATGACAGTGGCCACTACCCGGCCCGAGACCATGCTTGGCGATTGTGCCGTCGCTATCCATCCAGAGGATGAGCGCTACCGGCATCTCGAGGGCAAATTCTGCGAGCTGCCACTTACCGGAAGACGAATCCCGATTATCACGGATGAATATGTCGACCCGGAGTTTGGCTCGGGCTGCGTAAAAATCACGGCCGCCCATGACTTCAACGATTATCAGGTCTGGCTCCGGCATCGTGAGGATCCCGTGATCGCCCGCCAGCCGGATTCGGGGCTGATCAATATCTTCAGCGAAAGTGCCTGCATTCGGGGCAATCCGGAGGCTGGTGTGCTGCCACACTGCGCCGCATTGCCAGATGCCTATGTCGGGCTTGATCGCTTTGAGGCAAGAACCGCAATCATCAAGGATCTCCAGTCACTTGCGCTGCTGGACCGCATTGAAGAGCATCGTTCCATGATTCCCCGGGGGGATCGCTCCGGGGCAGTGATCGAACCGTTTCTGACCGATCAGTGGTTTGTTGACTTGACTCGTTCCGAGCAGCCGGACGGACGCTCTGGCGGATTGGCTCGAATCACCGAACCCTCCATAGAAGCGGTGAGGAGCGGCGCAATCAAGTTTATCCCCGAAAACTGGAGTCGGACCTATTTCCAGTGGCTGGAGAATATCGAGGACTGGTGCATATCCAGACAGCTTTGGTGGGGGCATCGGATACCGGCCTGGTATGACCAGGAGGGCAATGTTTACGTTGGGCTGGACGAGGAGCATGTGCGCGGCAAATACTCGATAGCCAGTGACGTCAGTCTCAGACAGGATGAGGATGTCCTGGATACCTGGTTCAGTTCGGCATTGTGGCCGTTTTCAACACTGGGGTGGCCCGAGAAAAACGAGCGGCTGGAGACGTTCTATCCGACCAGCGTGCTGGTGACCGGATTCGACATCATCTTTTTCTGGGTTGCCAGGATGGTCATGATGGGCACGTACTTCATGGGCGAAGTCCCATTTCATGAGGTCTACATCCATGGTTTGATCCGTGATGCGCATGGCCAGAAGATGTCAAAGTCAAAAGGCAATGTTCTGGATCCGATCGATTTGATTGATGGCATTGGCCTTGAAGACCTGGTCGAGAAACGAACCAGCGGCATGATGCAGCCGCACCTGGCCGAGAAAATAGCCAAGCAGACCCGGCAGGATTATCCCGATGGGATACCGAGCTTTGGCACTGATGCTCTTCGCTTTACCTTCGCTGCGCTGGCCTCGACAGGCCGGGACATCAATTTTGATCTTGAGCGAACTGCCGGCTATCGGAATTTCTGCAACAAGATCTGGAATGCGGCCCGCTTCGTGCTGATGAATACCGAAGACAGCCCCCTGCCAGGCAGGAACAAGCAGGTTCAGCTTCAAGCCCCGGATCGCTGGATAATGTCCCAACTGGCGAGATGCATCCAAAACGTGCACAAAGCGGTATCCATGTATCGATTTGACATGATGGCACGGGAGATCTACGACCTGGTGTGGAACAAATACTGTGACTGGTATCTGGAATTTTCCAAGGCGGTGCTGAACTCTGATTCGTTAAGCGATGCTGCAAAGGCAGACACAAGAAAGATCATGTGTCAGGTTCTGGAGGAGATATTGAGGCTGGCACACCCGATTATGCCGTTTATCACTGAGGAGATATGGCAGCGACTGGCCCCGCGGGCCGGTGTTCAAGGCAAGACCATCATGACCGAGCCCTACCCTGTCTATCAGACGCAGCGTGTGGATGAAGAGGCCGAGCAGGAAATGGAGTGGGTCATGGAACTGATTCTCGGAGTGCGCCGCATTAGGGGCGAGATGAATATCTCCCCGGGCACGCGGGTGCCATTGCTGGTATCTGGTGCAACCGGGAATGATATCGATCTGATAGGTAAAAACCTGAACTATCTTAAGAAAGTCGGTCGAATACTGTCTTTGGATGTGGTGAAGCCCGGGCATGATGAGCCAGAGTCTTCAGTGGCAATCGTCGGTTCCATGAGAATACTGATACCCCTTGACGGGTTGATAGACAAATGTGCTGAACAGGCCCGGCTCAAGAAAGAAATTGAGCGCATCGACAAGGAAATAGGAAGGGCGGAGACAAAGCTCGACAACCCGAACTTCGTGAATAAAGCCCCGCAGCCGGTTGTCGACAAGGAGCGTGAGAAACTATCGAACTACCGGAACGAGAGAAAGGAGCTGGCAGCCCGCTTGAGCAAACTGGACTAAACCCGATAATAGTCCCGATACCACTTCACAAAACGCCTGATACCGTTCTGGATACCGGTTTTTGGTTCCTGGCCGAGCCATTCGGTAGCGAGGGTCAAGTCTGCACTTGTCGAGACAACATCGCCGGACTGCATCGGCAGGAAATCATAATCCGCCTTGATGCCTAGCGCTTCTTCAATGGCATGAATGTAGTGCATGAGCGGAATTCTCCTGCCGCCGCCCAGATTGCAAATTCGGTGCGGAGCAGAGCTTGAGGCCGGGGATGGCCGGGATGGGTCGAAATCGGCATCCGGTCTGGCTGGGCTGTCGAGTGCCGCCAAAATCCCGTCAACCACATCATCGATATACGTGAAGTCACGCGCCATGTTGCCCCGGTTGTAAACCGGGATTTTCTTGCCCTCGAGAATCAGCCTGGTGAATTTGAAAAATGCCATATCCGGGCGGCCCCAGGGGCCGTATACGGTAAAGAAGCGCAGGCCGGTGGCTGGCAATTGGTACAAATGGGAATAGGCATGAGCCATGACTTCGTTGGCTTTCTTGGTTGCACCGTACAGCGAAACCGGATGGTCGGCTGCCTGATCCTCGCGAAATGGCTCAGCGGCATTCAGGCCATAGACCGAACTGCTCGAGGCATAGATCAGATGCTGCACATCATGGTTGCGACAGCCCTCCATGATGTTGACAAACCCGGTCAGGTTGGAATCGACATACTTGTGGGGATTTTCTATCGAGTGCCGGACTCCGGCTTGTGCAGCAAGATGGAACACGGCATCGAACTGATTGGCCTTGAACAGTTTTTCAACATCTTTTCTGGAAGCCACGTCCACCCTGTCAAACCGAAATTCCCCGAAACTTTCCAGGCGCGCAAGCCGATCCTTCTTGAGTTGCGTGTCGTAGTAGTCATTAAGGTTGTCAAGGCCATGTACGCTCCTGCCATGTTCAAGCAATCGGTGGCATAGTGCGGCACCGATGAATCCAGCCGCACCGGTAATCAGGAGCTGCATCGCCTCAAGAAGTCATGCGAACCCGGCATTACGCTCGCTTGAAGCGAATAGTCCATGTATGCTCATCCAGCGAATGCTCAAACTCGAACTCGGACTGATTATCCTCGCAGGTTTCGATAGCAAGGGTTTCGGACATAATGTGATCACGGTGGGCGGACATAGCCTCGTCAATCAGGCTCGAGCCACTGACTGAGAGATGGATTCGATCAGAGATTTCGAGTTCTGCTGATTTTCGCGCTTCCTGTACAGTCCTGATCAGTTCTCTGGCGATTCCTTCGACCAGCAGCTCGTGGTCGATTGCGGTATCCAGAGCGACAAGGTATCCACCGGCTTCCGAGCACGCAAAGCCTTCTGCCGACTTGGTGACTACTTGCAGATCTTCCCTGTCAAAATCGACGTTTTGGCCATCCACATTCATCGAGTAGGAGCCGACAGATTCGATGGCTTCGATAATCCCTGTGGCATCGGCTTGATTCAGGGCATCCTTGATCGCGGGCATGAGCTTGCCGTAACGCTTGCCAAGCGTCCGGAAGTTTGGCGCGACTTCATAAAGAACCAGCTCGGTACTTGAGTCTATGAAACCAATTTCCCGGATATTCAATTCTTCCTGCAGTTGTCCCTTGTGCTTGGTAATGGCCTGGCGGGCCTCAGTATCCGGACAATGGACGAGAATGCGCTTCAGCGGCTGCCGGACCCGGATGCGGCTGGTTTCACGGGCGGTACGCCCCAGCCCAACCACGGTTTGTACCACATCCATCTCGAATACCAGCATGCCATTCAGCAATGCCTCGTTATGGTCGGGCCACTCTGTCAAATGGATGCTTTCGGCACTCTCATCCAGACATCTCGATAGATTCAGATACATGCTTTCGGCCAGAAAGGGCATGAATGGTGCAATCAGGCGCTGGATGGTATCCAGGCATTCGAACAGGGTCAGGTAGGCCGCCTGCTTGTCATCCCCGTTTTCGCTTCTCCAGAATCTGCGCCGGTTGCGTCGGATATACCAGTTGCTGAGCTGGTCGACGAGCTTCTCAATGGCTTGGCCAGAGGTGTATGCATCATAGTTTTCAAGAGAGTCGGTAGTGGTTTTTATGGTCTGATGTGTCAGAGCCAGAATCCACTGATCAATCTCCGGTCGTTTTCCGACTGGAACCGGCCTGGAGAGATCGACACTGTCCAGTTCGGCATACAGCACGAAAAACGCATAGGTATTCCAGATGGTGTTGACGAAAGTTGAAGCTACCTCGCGCACGATATCAACCGAGATGCGTTTTTGAGCATCTGGAGTCGTGCGACTTAAAAACAACCACCTCAGTGAGTCCACGCCCACAGAGTCGAACACGTCGTAAGGATTGACGATATTGCCCAGTGACTTGGACATTTTCTTGCCGTTCTTGTCGACGATGTGGCTCAGGCACACACAGTTTCGATAGGCGACAGAATCATCGACCAGAGCCGAAATGGCATGCAGGGTATAGAACCAGCCGCGGGTCTGGTCGATTGCCTCGCAGATATAGTCGGCCGGGAAATGCTCCTCAAACTTATCCCTGTTCTCGAAAGGATAGTGCCACTGGGCATAGCTCATCGCCCCTGAGTCGAACCAGCAGTCAATGACTTCCGGAACGCGGCGATAGCGATGCCCGTCCTTGAAAAAGGTAATGTCATCAATGTGGGGGCGGTGCAGATCAAGATCCCTGATCGGCTGTTCCGACAGCTGTTCGAGTTCAGCCAGAGAGCCAATACACATGTAGTCGCCCTCGCCGTTTGTCCAGACCGGCAGTGGCGTCCCCCAGAATCGTTCCCGGGATAGGGCCCAGTCGATATTGTTTTCGAGCCAGTTGCCAAATCGTCCATCCCGGATGGTTTTGGGTACCCAGTGTATGGTCTTGTTGAGGGCGACCAGACGATCCTTGATTTCGGTGGTCCGGATAAACCAGGCTTCCTTGGCGTAGTAGATCAAGGGATCCCCGGTTCGCCATCCGAACGGGTAGCTGTGTACAGCCTTTTCATTTCTGTACATTAGCCCTTGTTGTTCCAGTATTTCGCAGATTGTTGGATCTGCTTGCTTGAAGAATTTTCCAGCCACCGGTGCTGCTTCTGGCTTGAAGCAGCCGTCAAGGCCCACGCCATGCAGTACCGGGAGCTCTTCCTGTTGTCCGAGTTCAAGGTCATCGACCCCGTAGGCGGGTGCGATGTGAACAACCCCCGTGCCGTCCAGAGTGTTTACGAAATCACCCTCGCAAACCCGAAACGGATCTCCGGTGTCGACTTTGAGCCAGTCGATCAGCCGGTGATAGCGCATGCCGAGAAGTTCCGAACCGGGTGCGGTTTTCACGATCCGATGGGGTTGATCGGCAAAGTAGGCCTCGACCCTAGCGCTGGCGAGGATCAAGGTTTCGTCGTCGACTTCGACGTAGGAGTATTCAATATCCCTGCCCACGGCGAGGAGCAGGTTCGAGGGAAGTGTCCAGGGTGTGGTGGTCCACACCAGAAACGACAGATTGGAGGCGTCTGCCACGCGGAAGCGAACGGTGATGGACGGATCTTCGACATCCTGGTAGCCCAGCGATACCTCATGGGAAGATAAGGTAGCCCCAATCCTTGGGTCATAAGGCACCACCTTGTAGCCTTTATAGATAAGCTTCTTGTCCCATATTCTGCGCAACAGGTTCCAGACGGATTCGATATAGTGGTTATCGAGAGTGTAGTAGGCTTGATCAAGGTTCACCCAGTAGCCCATGCGCCGGGTCATTCTCTCCCAGTCGCTGATGTAGGTCATCACCGAATCTCGGCAAAGGCGCGTGAATTCCAGAACTCCGACTTTTTCCTCGATTTCGTTTTTGTCGAAGATGCCGATCTGCTTTTCGATTTCATGTTCAACGGGCAGCCCGTGGGTATCCCAGCCGCCCTTGCGTGGAGCATGGTATCCGCGCATAGTTTTATAGCGTGGGTAGATATCCTTGAAGGTACGGGCTAGGACATGGTGAATGCCGGGCTGACCATTGGCGGTTGGCGGGCCTTCGTTAAAGCTGAACCGAGGACGTCCCTTGCTCAGTTCGAGACTTTTCTCGAAGATCCGGTTGTCTTCCCAATAGGTCAGGATTTCCTGTTCGAGTTCAGGTCCGTTGTATCTTCCCTGTACTTTTTCGAGGGAACCATTACGGGTAGTCATTGGCGTACGCTGTTAGTGTATTGTCTGGTCAATTCGGTTAAGTGGCCGATACAAGAATTGCCAGCGAGTGTGTAATGCTGGAACCTGTTTTCAGAAAATGAGATTTTACAACAAGCAGGGGTATCGGTTAGGGGGTATCTTCGATGCCATCAGGGCTTGGTTTACTTGCCTTGCCATGGACACTGTTGACTCCGGGAGGGTCATCGGCCACGCTAGCGGCGGTTCCCTGGGATGGGTACCGCTACCACGGCGGAAAGCCGGCACAGGGACAAAATGCCATCATCCTGCTGCTGTTTCCGGCTCCCCAGACCAAACCTGGCGATGACCGGGGACATGGAGGACGAAAATCTGGATTTCCGAACAGGAAAACCAGCTTGAACGACCGGTATTTCGGCGCTGCAAGCATTCATTCCTGCAATTTCGGAGTTAACAGGTCCCGCATGAAAGGCTTGTTTGTCGGTACAGTTTTTAAGAAAGTGTGTGGAATCCAGCCCAAAAAGCGAGATGTCCCTAAGGTCTTTTCTCAAATCGCGGTCTCTTGGTCATGCGGACCCTGTTCATTGCGAATGCAAGGACAATCCCGCTGATCAGGCCAGCCGTGTGCGCGGTATTGGCAACCCTGACTCCAAGCAGCCAGTCGATCAGGCCGATCCAGCACACGGCAAACCAGCCAAGAAGGAGTATTACGATACTGCGATTCAGCTTTACCGGATAGTTTCGATTGATCAGGCCCTGTATCCACAGGAAGCCGAAATAGCCATAGATAACACCCGACATGCCGCCAAAAACAGGACCGGTTTCATGATACTGGAAGAGATTTGAAATCACTCCGATAAGCAGGGTAATCCCGAGCATGCCGGTTTTTCCATGCTGCCATTCAATAATTCGGCCAAACTCCCAGGTCCAGAGCATGTTGAAGACTATGTGAAACAGCCCGAAATGCAGGAATACCGGGGTAATGAGGCGCCATATTTCGCCTTCGCGAATTTCAATGTACCTGGACCCCAGATATTGCGAGATGAGCAGCGCCCGCATAATGCTTTCCTGCATGCCAAGCAAGGACAGCAAGTACACCAGGATGCAGATCGCTATGAGGCTGATCGTGACGGGTCTTGTTCCCGGAATCATTGGCCGTCCATTTCGATCCGGTCACTTTCTCCGAGGGTGATCATGCGATCATCAAGGGTTGTGAACTGCCGCCCCTTGATGGATTTTTGCCGAGCCTGATAATCGGTACTGGTTCCATCTGCGCTAATGACCCGGATATCAACAATCCGGTTATCGGCCTGATACTGGAAAAAGAAGATTGCCGAGGAGATGGCCATGAGCAGCACGATGACGATAATGGTCACTACCTTGACCGACAGGGATCCGCCTGCTTCTGCTGAGTCTGTCGATGCTGATACGGAACGACTGGCCTTCGTCCGGAAAACCAGTATAACAACGAGGATTACCCCGATCGTGAAGAGAATTTTGGTCAGCATATGGATTCCGGTTCAGGGTCACCGGGAGGCAGTTGAAGGTAATAGCCATTCTCTTCAAGACTCCGGATTACCGTTCTGATATCGGCGTTAGGCAGGCTTGCTCGCTTTGCGATATCGAACTGAAGCACAGAGGTCAGCCCACCGAGCAGGGCCATCAGGCCATCGGGCACATGTGCGAAATCATCGCGCCTGTTCAAGTAGAGGTAGGCATTGGCCTTGCGACTACTTTTGTAAACCCAGACCAGCATGAAGTGTGCGATGTCGGGCTATTCTCGCCGTATGCGGGCGGCTCCTTGCAGAACTATCCTTTTTCTGCAAGTGCTGGCTTTTGATTGCCGTCCTTGGGTTTTGCATTTTTCTTGTTGCCGCGCCACAGCCAGGACCAGGAGACTTTGTTCGGAGTATGCCCCCGACTGCCAACTGGCGTATATTTGCGTTTGGCATGGCCGGTATAGAACTGTCGGGGACGGCCAATTTTCTGTTCGCCATCTCCCAGCATTTCCTTCCAGTGCGCAATCCAGCCCACTGAACGCCCGATCGCAAACATCACGGTAAACATCGAGGTCGGAAATCCCAGCGCCTTCATGACGATTCCCGAATAGAAGTCCACATTTGGAAACAGCTTCTTTTCCAGAAAGTAGTCATCGCTCAAGGCAATCTCCTCGAGTCGCATTGCGAGTTCCAGTCGAGGATCGTCAATGCCCAGTGTCGAGAGAACCTCATGGCAGGATTTTTGCATAACCTTGGCACGGGGATCGTAGTTCTTGTAGACGCGATGGCCAAAACCCATGAGCCTGAACGGATCTTCCTTGTCTTGAGCTTTGGCGATGTATTTCTTGACGTTGGCGATCGAGCCAATTTCGTCCAGCATATTGAGTACCGCTTCGTTGGCACCGCCGTGTGCAGGCCCCCACAGTGACGCAATGCCTGAAGCAATACAGGCATAAGGGTTGGCACCGGATGAACCGGCCAGACGGACTGTTGAAGTGGATGCGTTCTGCTCATGGTCGGCATGCAGGATTAGCAATCGATCAACTGCCTTGGCAAGAATCGGATTGACCTTGTACTCCTCCGAGGTGTGGGAGAACATCATTTGCAGCAGGTTCTCCGAATAGGTGTGGCTGTTTATCGGTGTTGGGAATGGGCGGCCGAGTGAGTATTTGTAGGCGCAGGCGCCAATATTGGGCATTTTGGCAATGATTCTGTGAGCCGCAAGCTGGCGCTGTTCCGGATCGTTGATGTCGGTGCTGTCATGATAGAAAGCAGAGAGTGCGCCAACCACGCCGACCATGATGGCCATAGGGTGAGCGCTGCGCATGAAGCCCTGATAGAAGCGCGCCAGCTGCTCATGCAGCCAGGTGTGGTGTCGGATTTCCATGTCGAAACTGGCTTTCTGTTCCGGGGAGGGCAAATTGCCGTACAGAAGCAGATAGCAGACTTCCATATAATCGCTGTGTTCGGCCAGGTCTTCAATTGGGTAGCCGCGATGAAGCAGGATGCCTTTCTGGCCGTCAATGTAGGTGATGTCTGACTTGCATGCGGCGGTTGAGGTGAAGCCCGGATCATAGGTGAGTATGCCGGTAGTTGAATACAATGACCGGATATCGATGAGGCGGTTTTTCATTGAGCCTGTATGACCTTCAAACTCCCATGTTTTTCCGGTCTGGTTGTCTGTCAGAGTGAATCCGCTATCTTTGGCATTTGTTTTGCTCACAGTTTTTCTCCATATCTAAATTAAAATGCAGGCACCAGGCATGCAGTGTGAAAGCGCCCATCCACTGCAAGCCTCCACGAATATAGCCACAAGTTTGGCAAGCACTATACGATAATCGAAATTGAGTCCTTTCGCAAATATTCATAGAATCTGGAAGCAAAGGGTGTGCAGTTTTATTCGCACTTGGCAGGCTAGCACATCGACAGCACCGCCAGCACACGCCATCAACGCATATACTTATCGTGGATGACTTGCTGGTACTGGCCGCCGAGAACTCGGCATGAATGCAATGCCTAGACCCAAGTTCCCCATTTTCCGGTCAGAAGCTTAACATTGAATTGCAGTGCTTCGAAATAAGCGGATAACCTCATTTCTGAAACCTGATTTGATCTATGCTACTGCAAATATGTGCGGGCAGTCCCAGATACCTGTTGGCAGTGGGAACGCATTAAATCACATAAAAGATTGACATCAAAGGGTACAAGCGAGACAATGGGGCAGGCGCCGATTTGAGATCAGCTTGCGGGCGCAGAAGAAATACGGCTAAAGAGACATGCGTCACACCTAATTCACATTCCGTCTCGTTGGCAAAGCTGGCAAGACGGTTTTTTTATATCTACAGCATTCACGGCTCTTTCGGTAAGATTCCATGTCAAAAGATACCAAGCCCCTTCATCGCCAGACCATAGCGGTCAGGCACGGACAAAGCCGCACTAAGGAGAGGGAACACAATGAGGCGATCTTCACTACCTCAAGCTTCGTATTTGACAATGCCGAGCAGGCGGGCAAGCTGTTCAGCAATCAGGCGCCAGGCAATGTCTACTCGCGATTTACAAATCCAACGGTAGCCGGGTTCGAAAGTCGCCTGGCAGAACTCGAAAGCGCTTCCCACTGCGTTGCGGTCTCATCCGGCATGGCAGCAATCACCGGAACTCTGCTCGCACTGCTGAAATCGGGCGACCATGTTGTTGCCTCGTCCGCGCTTTTCGGTTCAACAGTCTCGCTATTGACCACTGTCTTTGAAAAATTCGGAGTCCAGACCTCTTTTGTTAGCATGACAGACCCCAAACAGTGGAATCTGGCAATCCGTCCCAATACGAAACTGTTCTTTCTCGAGACCCCGAGCAATCCGCTGTGCGAAATTGCCGACATCGAGCAAATTTCCAGGGTTGCTCATGACATCGATGCATTGCTGGTTGTTGACAATGCATTCATGACGCCAATCCTGCAGCGCCCTATCGAAATCGGCGCTGATATTGTGGTCCATACAGCCACTAAATATCTTGATGGCCAGGGCCGATGCATCGGCGGCGCGATTGTTGCCGACGATGCTTCCATCCATGAAAAGCTTTTCGCCATGCTGCGCACCACCGGCCCATCCATGAGCCCATTCAATGCGTGGACCTTCATCAAGGGCCTCGAGACACTCCCATTGAGGATGAAGCACCACTGCAGTAATGCATTGGCCGTAGCCCGATGGCTGCAGAATCACCCTCAGGTCAAGCGGGTTCACTACCCCGGCTTGCAATCACATCCCCAGCATGATCTCGCAAAACAGCTGTTTTCGGGGTTCGGCGGAATTGTTTCTTTTGAGGTTCAGGGGGGAAAGTACGATGCCTGGGCAATGATTGATGCGACCGAAATGCTCTCAATTACCGGCAATCTCGGGGATGTGAAGACCACTATCACCCACCCTGCAACCACAACTCACTCACGCATAAGCCAGGAAGCGCGTGACCGGGCAAGAATCACCGATTCACTGATCCGGCTGTCAGTTGGCCTTGAACATATTGAAGATATTCTGGCTGATCTGGAACTCGGCTTGAGCAAGGTTGAAGGCAAGGCATAGATCGCCGCCTCGCCCGACATGACCAGGTATCGTTGAACATGTTGACTTGCATGGAAAAAACCTGCTGGGCAGAAGGTTCATGTTTCAACTGTGGATCGTCATGTTCCGATAGTGAATTATAACCATCCTGACCATTGCCTCTTGAACCGGGCAGTCAAAATATCTTCAAAAAACCCTCAAAAAACCAAGATAATAATTGACAAATCCTAATCATCCAGTGATGCTTCCTGCAAGTTAAATTAACAGCTGGAAGCAAGGCAGTGGCAAATTCAGCACCCGGCGAGCACTATCGGGAAGGACTGTCCCTGACTGACCTTTTCAAAATGTTTTCTGACAGTGAAACGGCAGAAAACTGGTTCATTCAGGTTCGATGGGGTGATCGGGTCAAGTGTCCGCACTGCGGGTCACACAACATCCAGGATCCCACCACTTACCCGGAAATGAGGTTTCGGTGCCGCGCCTGTCGCAAGTTCTTTTCAGCCAGGGCTGGAACGGTTATGCAGGGGTCAAACTTCGACTGCCAGACCTGGGCAATTGCCATATTCCAGATGAAGGCCAGCCTGGAGGGAGTGTCCAGTCTGAAACTTCATCGTGACCTGAACATTGCCCAGAAGAATGCCTGGCATTTGGCGCATCGCATCCGCGAAGCCTTTAACGATAACGACGTCAATTTCCCGGGTCCGGCAGAAGCGGACGAAACCTTCATTGGCGGCAAGCGCAAGAACATGAGCAACAGGAAGAGAAAGACACTCAAGGACCGGGAAACCAGCGAAGTGACCGCAAAAGCAGTTCCCGGCACTGATGCCGATGCCTTGCAGGGTTCTGTTACTGAAAATACCGAAAAAACTGCAACGGTCTATACTGACGAAGCAAGGGCATAGAACGGCATTGAACGCCACCATCAAAGCGTCAGGCATTAAGCATCCGAGTATGCCAATGGAATGGCACACACCAACGGCATTGAAAGCTTCTGGGCAATGCTGAAAAGGAGCTGTCACGGAGCCTGCCACCATATGAGCGAAAAGCACCTGAACTGATATGTCAGCGAATTTGCCGGTCGGCACAATACCCGAAGCAATGATACTCTTGACCAGATGGAGAAAATGGCTGTGAACATGGAAGGCAGAACACCGGCCTTCAGGGAGTTGACGGGATGACGGAATGCAACGTCAAGAACCGGACCATTTTCAACGATGACAATCTGGATGTGCTTCGTGGCATCAACTCGGAATGCATTGACCTGATCTATCTTGATCCCCCGTTCAACAAGAACAAGAAGTTTACTGCGCCGATAGGCAGCAGTGCAGAAGGGGCAAGTTTCAGGGACATATTCCGTGAAGAAGAAGTCAAGGACGAATGGCTGGTTACTATTGGAGAGGATGAACCTGAACTTTATACCTATCTCAACGGCATCAAGGGCGTGGGCAGCCCCTACAACTTTGCATACCTTGCATACATGGCCATACGGCTGATTGAGTGTCGAAGAGTATTAAAGCAGACAGGATCAATCTATCTACACTGTGATCCAACGATGAGTCACTATTTGAAAACAGCAATGGACTGCGTGTTCGGGGAGAAAAATTACCTGAATGAAATAATCTGGTGCTATATTGATCCTGCTGGACGAAAAAACTCTGCTTACTATAAAAGGACTCACGATGTTGTATTTTGGTATACAAAAAGCAGAAAACACCATCAGGTTTATGAAATTGCCAAAAGCCCTTTGTCCGAGTCAACAATTAAAAGATACAGGAAATATTTTGACGAATATGGAAAATTAACCTATGCCCGCTTGAAGGAAACCAATCCTGGAGCGTTCAAATCTCTTAAAAGTGTGCCAGATGACCTCAACGAGGTATGGCTGGACAAATACGCTGGAACTACAGCTCCTGACTGGTGGACAGAATTTAAGCCAATCAAAAGAAAAGGCGGAATCCAGTAATCAGAATCAGTTGGCTACCCAGCACAGAAACCTCTTGCATTAATTGAGCGGATTATCAAGACGTCCAGCAACGAGGGATATATGGTTCTTGATCCATTCTGCGGCTGTGCTACGACTTGTGTTGCAGCCGAGCATCTGGGTCGGCAATGGATTGGCATTGACATATCCATCAAGGCCTATGAACTTGTGCAGGCCAGACTCACAAAAGACGTGGCTGACCCTGGAAACATACTTCAATACAGAAACGAAATTCACATAAGAACTGACCCGCCAAAACGAACTGATCAGGATGTTGACTACCGGGAAAAGAAGTTTGTCTACGTGATTTCACATCCGAATTTTGGTGGAGAGTACAAGGTTGGGATTGCTCAAAATGAAAAAAAGCGACTTGCTGCCTATCAGACTTCCGATCCAAAACGGGAATACAGGATTGAATTCAAGCTGGAAACTCCCGATTTCCGTGAGCTGGAAAAGCACATTCACAAGACATTCCCGAACAAGCACGAATGGGTGCAGGGCG
>JAPOSW010000067.1 GCA_026709505.1 Gammaproteobacteria bacterium
GCGGCTTCCGGGCCGCCCTTTCCCGCATCAGACCCTGCAGTTTTCAGACTGATCCACTGCCGTATGGTGGCATTTTGTCCCGGTGCCGATATTTTGTCATGAAAGAAGTGTCTGGGACTAGAAAGGCGGGCAGAAGCAAGATCAATTCACAGCATCCAGACATACGAAGCCATGAATGAGCTGAGCCTGATCAATCAGGACTTGGGTCAAGTATATTGAAGTGACTGTATTCACGCGCATGAGGTGACACGCAACGAATCTGACTTACCGGATACCATAAAGGTCAAAGTCAAAATACCGGGCGTTAATGCTGGCATAGGTGCCATCTTCAAGAATGGCTTGAATCGCCCCATTCAACAGGAGACGTAGGTCTTCGTCTTCCTTTCGAAGTGCTATGCCTATTCCTTCATCAAGATAATACTCATCTCCCACAAACTCAAATTCCCCTGCGTTGACTTCAAGCCATTTTTCAAATCCAATCGCATCGCCAAATAACGCATCCACTTGCCCCGATCCAATCGCATCAAACAGTTCCTGGCTATTCGAAAACAGCTGAATGGCAGATGCATTCTCCAGGTTTTCCTCCAGCCAGTCAGAGGCAACGGTAGCCTGCATGGCCCCGATTGTTCGATTAGCAGGGTTTTCAGGATCGAAGCCGGAACCCTTTCTCGATACATAGCGCACCGCAGTTCGGTAGTACCGGTTTGTGAAGGCGACCAGTTGACGACGCTTCGCCGTGATCGACATGCTGGAGATGATCGCGTCAAACCTGCCGCCCCGCAAAGCCGGGATCAGTCCCTCCCAGTCCTGCTGGACAAACGTGCACTGCTTCCCGATCTCGTGACACAATGCCTTTGCGATATCAATGTCAAACCCCTGCAATTGTCCGGCATCACCAAGACTGCTGAAGGGGGGATAGGTTGGATCAACGCCAATCCGAATCCGGTCTGATGCCTGTTGGCCGCTGGCCATCGAGGTCATGGAGAACAGGTACAGAGCCATACCCGCTATGAGGGTTATCGAAAATTTTAGCCAGGCTGGCATCACTTGCCTGTAGATTGAGTTATTCATATGTTTACCATCGTTTGATTTTATCTTGATTCAAGTGGGCACGAATCCTCGATTCAGCACAGGATGCTTCTACCGCCATCTACATTGATGATCTGGCCGGTAATGTAATCGGCCGAACTGATCAGAAACAGCACGGCTTTGGCAATGTCTTCGGGACTGCCAACCTGCCTGAGAGCGGTTTTGGCAATGATGCGCTGCTGGGCAACTTCGTCGCTGTCATGTTCGGGCCAGAGAATCGCCCCGGGGGCGACCCCGTTAACCCTGATTTCAGGGCCAAGCTCCAGGGCCAGCGAGCGGGTCAGGGACATCAGTGCCGCCTTGGATGCGCTGTAGACAGAATAGCCGGGCAAGGGGCGATCAGCATAAATATCGGTGATGTTGATAATTGAACCCCGGTTTTTTCTGAGATGGGGTGCCGCTGCCTGACTCAGGAAATAAGGTGCCATGAGATTTGTGGTGATGAGATCATCCCACTGATCATCGCCGGTTGAAGAAATGGGAGTCGGATAAAATCTCGAGGCATTGTTGATCAGGCAGTCAAGTCCACCAAGTTCATGGATCGCATGACGCAAATTGATCTTGAGTTCGTTGATCTCCCGGAAACTCCCCTGAATAACCTCCATAGAGCCTGGACGCGCGTCGTTTAATTCTTCCTTTAGCGCAAGGGCTTCACTGTGACTGGCATCATAATGAACAAGCAAACGTGCGCCTTGCACATGCAGATGCCGGGTGATTGCCTCGCCGATACGACGGGCCCCACCCGTGACAAGCACAACCTTGCCGGCAAGCGTCGGGTCTGCTGATGATTCAGGCGCAGATTCAGGTTTGATTATGTGCAAGGGTTGCTTGGGGGTCTTTGACACGTTGGAATCGCCCTCCTTTTTCAGGCTCATTTCGTTGGACAAGAGTTGACCTTGTATATTTACATATTCTGAATTACAATGAAATCCAATGAAAGGGGCATATACGTTTTTATTAGAAGACGTCTCGAATGAAACAGGCTCTATACAATGATGTCTGGCAGCAGTTGCTTGATGCGGAAAGGTGCTACCGTTATCACAGCGAACTGGCAGACCGCTATCGAAAATATCAAAAGATCCCGCGTTGGATTATGGCTGCTTCTTCTGTAGTAGGGGGCAATTTCGATCCTTGCTAAGGATTGGATCGGGTTTGCTGACTTACTATATGTACCGGCAGCCTTGTTAATGCTTTCAGCTGTAGTATGGAATCTTATACATGATCATGGGGAAAAGGCGGCAGTTCTAAATTCCATCAGTGTCGAATGTGCAGAACTAGAAACAGAATTAAAGGATTTATGGCGCTCAGTCTATACGGAATCGCCCATAGATGAGGTTCAGGTCAACTCACGATTAAAGGAAATTGAAAGCAAGCTGGGTCGTGTGTCTAGCCGGTCTGCTTCGTCTGGTATTCGGGTAGATGAAAAATTGAACGAAAAAAGCCAGAAAGAGGGGTTTAAAGTAATCTCCGATCGATACGTAAGTAGCGAAATTCAAACTACTTAGCAAAAATTATGCGCAAGTCAAAGTCATCGTCATCACCGCCACCGAAACTTATTCGCGAGGGCAGTTATCCTCCCCGATCACCAAATATACTGCCGCCACCACCTCCGCGCCCGCCAAAACGTTAGCAACTTTCAATCAGTAACCGATACGGACTAATGAGTACGTAGGTAGTTGTACAGAATCGGATGCCTCCTAACGCCTTGCTACTCATTCATGCGCTGGATCTGATCTCAATCGTTAGGCGGCGAACCCACTATGATTTATAGTACGCCATCGCTTCACGTCAGCACTGATTGAAATCTTCGTCCAAGTCCGACCTATTCAGGCACAGTGCGCCGGTACTCCGGTTGGGATAGCATGGAAACTTTCCAAGAGCGAGGACGCTATTACTGCCAAAAAGCTTGGCAGCAATCTGAAAACGATACCGTGACCAGTGCAAAGGAACTGGAAAAATCCCAATTCTTGATAACATGTCCCAGACATTCTGTCATAACAAGAAGTTGCCTGTTTCCGAGAATATCGCATACAGAGTCGATTCATCTACAATCCATATTCACTGATTCAGATCCAATATTGCAAATCTAACAACAGAATTCCTTGCCCTGGTTGGCAGGTTGGCTGCCAATATTATATGGATTGTGATTGGCTAAACCTTTAGTGGCGACCACTCGAAATTCATCTTTACTGAGTCCAATTCCCGGTTTTCATTCCAGTGCACGCTAGCAGCATACCATTGACGCAAGTTAGCCAGGCGAGAGCAGGGCGTGATACCCATTCATCACGGGTTGTTCAGAGGATTCATGCTCTTATCCATGAGTGCGGAGGATGGATCGGTTTTGATCAATACATGCATGAAGCGCTGCATTCCCCGGGTTACGGGTATTACAGCACCGGTACAGTAAAGCTTGGCGCCGATGGCGACTACATCACTGCCCCGATGCTCGGCAATGCTTTCGCAGGATGCCTTGCCAGGCAATACCAGCAAATCCGGGAAAACCTGACCTATCCGGAATCAGCAATCATCCTTGAGTTCGGTGCAGGCACTGGTCAGCTGGCACTCGATATGCTCGCTTATCTGGCTCACGAATCCGCTCTGCCAAAACGATACATGATCCTTGAGACCAGTGGTGATTTGGTCGAGCGACAGCGAGCGCTGCTTGAAAAATCGGCTCCTGAATTCCTTTCAATAGTCGAGTGGGTTCATGACATTCCGGATAATATAATCGGCATGGTGATTGCCAATGAAGTGCTTGATGCAATGCCGGTCAAGCGGTTTCGGGTCAGGGATTCAGATCGCATTGTCGAACTTGGGGTGGGTCTTGATCAGGGACTGCTGGGCTGGAAGGAAGGTGCACCGCTTGAGGGCAAAATGCTCGCACGACTGAGGGAATGGGATTTGCCCGCTGCATATCAGGGCGAACTGGGACTTCAGACAGAGTATTGGACAGCCAGTCTTGTACAAGCCCTTGAAGAGGGGGTGGTCATCATTGTCGATTACGGATTTGCAAGGCACGAATACTTTCATCCGGACCGAACAGATGGCACGATCATGTGCCACTATCGACATGAGTCCAATATGGATCCTTTCTTGCGTCCCGGATTGCAGGATATTACGGCACATGTCGATTTCACGGCGATTGCCGAGGCGGGCAGGCAGGCCGGTGCCGATATTGCGGGTTTTTCCAGCCAGGCCTGTTTCCTGATTGCCAATGGCATACTTGATCTGGCGCCATCCGAGTTTGAAGCACCATCGAAGCAGATGCTTGAAATCACCCAGCAGATCAAGAAGCTGACTCTTCCTCACGAAATGGGAGAATTATTCAAGGTACTGGCATTGTCTAAGAACTATCCTTGCAGACTTGCCGGTTTTTCATTCAAGGATATTCGGGATTGCCTGTGATGGACTGGTCTCAGGTAGTCTGGCTGTCGATTCTGCAGGGCCTCACCGAATTTCTACCGGTTTCCAGTTCCGGACATCTGGCTTTAGCGCCCTCCATGCTGGGCTGGTCTGATCAGGGACTTGCTTTTGACACTGCTGTCCATGTTGGGACCCTGATAGCGGTGCTTGGCTATTTCCATGAAGATTTCCGGCTCCTCATTCGTGAATGGATTCGATCGATCAGCACGAGGCAGGCCACTTTTCACAGCAACATGGCCTGGTGCATTCTTTTCGCCACGGTGCTTATCGGGTTGGCTGGCTTTCTGGTTGAAGGGATGGTGAGTACGCTTGCACGCAACCCCATCTCCATTGCCATGGCGACCATCGGATTTGGGCTTTTACTGGGCGTTGCGGAATTATGGGGGCGGCGCAAACGTGAATTCAGGGAAATTCGTACCCTGGACATGCTTCTGATCGGCTTGATTCAGGTGCTGGCCCTGATTCCCGGCACCTCCCGATCTGGTGTGACCCTGACTGCCGGAATGGCCATGGGCTTGACCCGAAGGGCCGCGGCAAGATTTTCATTCCTGATGGCTGCTCCGGTGATTCTGATCGCCGGCGGCTGGGAAGGATATCAGTTGATATCCGACCCCAATCCAGCAGACTGGCCGAAACTGCTTGTCGCGATAGGACTCTCCGCATCGGTAGCGTTCTTGTGCATTCGGTATTTTCTTCGCTACCTCGAGCGCTTCAGTCTCATGCCGTTTGTCTGGTATCGGCTGATTCTCGGTATCATCATTCTTTACCTGTTCATGTAGAATCCCTCTGTCCAAACTGGGATATATGCCCATGAAGATGACCGCCAAGCAATTTATGGAAGCACCAAGCAAAGTCATTACTTTGCTTGGCATGTCCGGCGTGGGGAAAACAGCTTTTTCACTGAAACTGCCCCGCAATTCATGGTTTCATTATTCGGGTGACTACCGCATTGCTACCCGGTATCTTGATGAGCCCATTCTTGACGAGGTGAAGCGGGTGACTATGCAAAACCCGTATCTCAGGCACCTGTTGCAGACAGACTCGATCTATATCCGGAATAATTTCACCTTTGAGCATCAGTTTTCCGTGTCCAGTTTTCTGGGCATGGTGGGTGACCCTGCAAGGGGAGGACTGAGCATTGACGAATTCAAGCGTCGTCAGGCGATTTTCCGGGATGCAGAAAATCACGCCATGCGTGATGTTGAGGTTTTCATGCAGAAATCGAGGGATATCTACGGGTACCCCCATTTCATCAATGATGCTGGCGGCAGTGTGTGTTCTCTGACCGACGCCGAATGCTGGGAACGCCTGTCGGCAATCAGTGTTGTCGTCTATCTTCATGCAGATGAATCCCTGGAGCATGTGTTGATGGATCGGGCAATCAGCAAGCCAAAACCACTGTGTTACGAAGATGATTTTCTGGAACGGCATCTTGCCCGGTATCTCGAGGAGCACTCGATGCAGTCTGCCGATCAAGTTGATCCTGAAGAATTCGTGCGCTGGGTGTTTCCCCTGTTGATCGATTACCGAAGGCCCCAGTATGAACGAATTGCCGAGAAATACGGATACACCATTGAAGCCGAGAAAATATGGGGACTGAATGATGAAGCCGACATTATGGATCTCCTTTGTCAAGCACTTGATGGCCTGTCCTGAATGAGGCACCGGGTTGGCATGACCAAAAAACTCGTGCTTTGATTGTCACTCGATAGATTCATTCTCAGCTTCCCCGATCGAACTATGCCTCTGGTTGAAACAAGTTCACTGCCGAGTTTTCAGCGACTGCGTGATGAAGGACAGGAGATTCTTACCCGGAATCGTGCTACTTCCCAGGATATTCGAGAGCTTCATATCGGCTTGTTGAACATGATGCCTGATGCAGCGCTGTCAGCTACCGAGCGACAGTTCATGAGGCTGGTTGGCTCATGCAATCGCATTGCCCAGTTCATTATCCACCCGTTTACCTTCCCTGAGATTCCAAGAGCGGGTGCTGCAGCAGAGCATGTGAATCAATACTACGCTTCCTTTGAAGAGATTCGCGAACAAGGCCTTGATGCGCTGATTCTGTCGGGAGCAAATCCGGCATTAGAGGATATTACGGACGAACCTTTCTGGGACCCGCTTGAAGAGGTTGTCCACTGGGCAAAAGACAATGTCTGCTCGGTCATGTGCTCATGTCTGGCAACCCACGCAATTGTCCGGATGCTCTATGGGATGGAACGATACCCGCTTTCCGAAAAACGCTGGGGAGTCTACTCCCATTGTCTGACTGGCAGAATACATCCGATAACCAGCAATATCGACAGCCGGTTCGATGCTCCTCATTCGCATGTTTACGAGGTCAGTTCCGGCCAGTTTGAAGAGGCAGGTCTGGTAGTCTTGGCTGAAGGAGAGGTCTCCAACCTGCATCTTGGGGTCAGTGCAGACGGGTTGCGATTCGTGTTTTTTCAGGGCCATCCGGAGTATGACAAGATCAGCCTGCTAAAGGAATACAAGCGTGAAGTAGATCGCTATATCGAGGGCATACGGGCTGATTATCCGCCACTGCCTGAGAACTACTTCAAGGGCCAGGCCAAAGAGCATGCCGAAGCATTCAGGGCCGAGGTGAATGCCTGCCGGAGTGACTACAAGAACTTGCGACCGTTTCCGGACCAGAAGCTTGAAGCCATGGTGGATATCACTTGGTCAGACACCGGCAAGGCCATGATCAACAACTGGCTGGGACTGGTTTATCAGGTTGCACATCCTGATCGGGGCAAGGTTTACATGGATGGGATTGATCCATCTGACCCTATCGGGTTAAGAAGAAGAGGGAACTGGTGATACTGGTTCAACCGGTTTGAGCAGAGAGCTTCCTTGACTGCCTGACGGCGAGACAGTACGCGCCCAAAGACAGGATGCTGCACGCCAGGGCACCGGCCGCAAGCGGATACAGGGTGGTTTTGAACGCCTGGGCGATTGCGATGCCGATAACCAGGGAACCCAGAGTGATCAGGGTGTTGATGACAGTGCTCGCCATTCCGGCAATCCTGCCATGCGGCTCAATCGCCAGTGTGTTCATGTTGATGAATAGCATCCCTATCGGCAGGAAGTACGCAAACAAAAATCCAAGGGCAATTTCAAACGGCGGCTTGCCCCCATGCAGGATGGTCAGAATCAAGAAAATCACGGCAATGACCATCAAGGCTATCAATCCGGCCAAGCTGAGCCTGTGCATGCCATAACGGGAAATCAGAAGAGAGTTTGCGAACATGGCAATGCCAATGGAGAGGGCAAGGATTGCAAAGTACAGCGCAAATTGGTCCCCCGTTGCATAAAATTCCTGAAACAATTGTTGTGAAAACGACAGATAGCCGACAAAAAACCCGAACACAAAGACCGCACACAAGGTGTAGAGGCTTGTAGCATGATGCCTGCTAACTGCCAGGAAGGCACCGCTCACTGTCCTGAATGTGAAAGGCGACCGTTTATCCATGCCCAGGGTTTCCGGCTGCCTCAGAAAAAACCAGACCTGCATGACCAATCCGTAAATCAGAATTGCAACGAAAATCATTCTCCAGGTGCTTGTCCAGAGAATGGCCTGGCCTATTGCTGGCGCCAGCATCGGAATCAGGATAAACACCGACATGATTACCGAGAGCACCCGAGCCATCTGCTCTCCTGAAAACCGGTCTCGGATCATGGCCATGGTCACTACCCTTGCGGACGCTGCGCCGAGACCCTGGCAAAACCTCCCCAATAACATGACCTCCATGTTCTGGGACAGGATGCTGATCAGGCAGCCTGCCATGAATACTGCAGAACCGGAATGGATGGCAACTCTTCGCCCAAAGCTGTCGGAAAGCGGCCCCCAGAGCATCTGCCCGCAGGCCATGCCAAAGAACAGTATGACAATGATCATCTGTCGATCGTTGGGGTGGGACGTCGGCAAATCCTGATGGATATGCCCAAGTGCCGGAAGCATGATGTCGGTGGACATTGCGGCCAGAGCCATCATGAACGCCATCACGGTCACGAATTCAGCATGCGAAGTGGCTTGGGTTGGTGCGCGGAACACGATCAGGATGATTTATGCGGTGATGAAAGGTATTCTGCGGATGACATTTCAATCAGGCGACTCGCAGTTCGTTGAAATGCCTTGATGAGCCGCTTGCCATGATAGATGTCTTTCGGGGGGTGCTCCGATGAAGCCAGCAAATTCACGCAGCGGTCATACAGTTCATCAACCAGTTCTATGAACCGTCGGGCGGAATCATCCATGTTCGGCCCAAGCCTTGGTATATCGCTGACGATCACGGTATGGAACTGCTGGGCGATTTCGATGTAATCCGAATTCGACCTGTGAGTCTGGCAAATTGCCGTGAAGGCAAACCAGACGGTGTCGGAACCCAGAGCTTCGACCTCAAGGAGGCGACCGTTGATTTCCAGTTCGGTCTTGAAGACAGGGTTGGGCCCTGCCAAGTGAAGAAAGGCGGACTTGAGGTGTACCTCAGTCTTGTTCGTTGGTGGAACCATAAAAGTATCGGTTCCGCTCAGGTATTCCAGACGGTAATCGCTGCCATTGTCAACTTCAATGCTGATTGTGCGTGCCTTGATCAATTCGATGGCCGGCAAAAACCGGTCTCGCTGAAGCCCACCCCAATAAAGCTTGTCCGGCGGGGTATTCGAAGTGGTTATCAGAGTTGTCCCTCGCTTCAACAGGTGGCCGAGCAGGGTTGACATGATCATGGCATCGGCGATGTCAGAGACCGTGAATTCATCCAGGCATAGCACGCGACAATGTCCAAGCAGATCTTTTGCTACCCTCTTCAAGGGGTCAGTTTCCTCCCTGATCAGATTTTTTTCATGATGGACCGAGCGCATGAAGCGGTGAAAATGGGTGCGATACACGATTGCCGGTGGCAGGCTGGAGGCGAACAGATCCATGAGCAGGGTTTTTCCGGTTCCAACATTGCCCCACAGGTAACACCCCTGCGGCTGTCTCCTTCCTTTACCCGTGAGCAGTGTTTTCAGTTTATCTGATAAGCGCATGCGGGTACCCCTCATCAATTCATGATGCAGACGGTCGAGTTGCCGGAGAGCCCGGTCTTGCGATGGATCTGCGTTGATGGCGCCGTCATCCAATAATTGCTGATACAGTCTTGACGGCGGGCTTTGGCTGGTTGAAGAAGTCATATTGGTGAATTTGGCAAATCGTAACAAGAAGGATATTCGGGTCGGGCTGTTATAGTCATGATAAACTGAAATCGCAATAGGCAGCCTGCCAAGATACGGCAATCAGGCATGGCTGTTCCGGGCTGCGACAGAGATTGTCTCGTGTGGCTTCAGGAAAATTCAAGACCTCAATGATTATGAATGCAAAGAGAAAGGTTGATCGTCGTCTTCTGGATCAGGTTGTGTCCATCGCTGTTTCAGCAGGCCGGGAAATTCTGGATGTCTATGACAACTCTGATTTGACCGTTAACTACAAGCAAGACGGTTCACCGCTGACCCTCGCTGATCTTCGCTCTCATGAGTTTATTCAGGTCTCGCTAGAGAAAATGACGCCTGATATCCCGATATTGTCGGAAGAATCTTCGCCTGAAATCCACAGAAAGCGACACGACTGGTCAACATTTTGGCTGGTGGATCCGCTTGATGGAACCAAGGGTTTTGTGAGGGGCAATGGAGAGTTTACGGTCAATATTGCCTTGATTCAGGAATCCAGGCCGGTTCTTGGGGTGGTGTACACCCCGGTTCGTGACCTGCTGCACTTTGCCGCCCATGGGGTCGGGGCATTCTCCGCCAAGGCAGGCCAGAAAGCCCGATCGATTCAAACCCGGAAATTGCCTGAAAGGCAGTTGATCATGGTATCCAGCCGCTCGCACAAACATGCTGGCCTGGATCGCTTCATGGAAAGAATAGAGTTGCTTGATTACAGGGTTGAGACGTATCCTATGGGCAGTTCTCTGAAACTCTGCCTGCTTTCGGAAGGGCTCGCTGATGTCTATCCCAGATTCGGGCCAACCAGCGAATGGGATACAGCTGCGGCACACTGTGTGCTTGAAGTAGCGGGTGGACAAATCCAGGACGTTGAAGGAAATTCGCTGGAGTATAATAAGCCCGATATTTTGAACCCTGCATTCATTGCAAGCGGCAGTTCAGAGGTAGATTGGACTAGTTTATTATAGAATCAGCCGTTGCCTGTTTTTCAAGCTGGCATGGACAAATGCCTTGTCGGAATGGACGGCATTGAGAAGGCTCAAAACTTGCCAGAAAGACAATAATTCAAATTACAAGCGATGCGTATTGCACTATTAGGCGGACCGGGATCGGGTAAGGGAACCCAGGCCAAAATGCTGTCGGAGGTCTACCGCATCCCGCAGATTTCGACTGGAGACCTGCTTCGGGAAGCCGTTGCCCTGGGGTCTCCGGTTGGTCTGCGTGCAAAAGAGACCATGGATGCAGGCAATCTTGTCGATGACGAGATTGTCCTGGAAATGCTCGAAGAGCGGTTTCGAAAGCGCGACATCAAGCGCGGCTTCATTATTGATGGATATCCCCGAAGTATTCCACAAGCTCAGTCCCTGGACAATCTGCTCGGTCTTCTGGGCCGGCCAATCCAGATCGCGGTCAATATCGATGTTGATAGTGAAGTGCTGATCAAGCGGATTTCGGGACGTTTCAGCTGTCAGGATTGCGGGCGAATCTACAATCGGCATTTTGATCCGCCAACAGTTGAGGGGGTATGCGATTCATGCGGTTCGACACACTTTCTTTCCAGGGCAGACGACAACTTGAAGTCGGTCAAGATCCGGCTTGAGGTCTATGAGAAGGAAACGTCACCATTGATTACGTATTTTCGGGCCCAGCACAAGCTTCGCAACGTTAATGGCGAAGGTGACAAGGACCAGATTCATCAAGTCATTCGCGACCTGCTGGATATCGAAATTCGTCCTCTGGAAATTCACACGCTTGAGACCGCTTCCGAGGTCGTGCAGGAAGTCGATCATACGGTGATTGCTGGCGGCGAGATCAATCGTGTTGATCCACCCAGGAAGAAGGCCAGAAAGCCCAGCCAGACATCCGCAGGGAAACCTGCTCATATAACAGGGAAGACGGCCATCGCCAAAACCTCGAAGACCAAAAAGCCTGTCGCCGCAAAAAAAGCTTCAACGACCACAAAAAAGGCCCCTTCAGCAAAAGCAGGGGCAACAGTGCGCAAGGCAAAAAGCACCTCCAAGACCCCGTCCAGGCGTAACGCCAAATCCAGTGCCGCAGCCGCAAAATCCAGGACTCGTGCAACAGCGACCAAGTCGAAGGTTCGTTCCACGGCTGCAAAAACCAAATCAACTGCTTCCACATAATTTCGGAAATCCAAGTGATTCAGATATCAACTAGGCACCGGGATACTGGCGGTATTGGCGATGGTTGAGCATCTGGAATCGGGGCGCTATCCATTTACCCGCTTGCGCCGGATGCGGACGGATTCATTCAGCCGCGCCCTGATGCGTGAATCAACCCTGAGCGTGGACGACCTGATTCAGCCATTGTTTGTTCGCGAAGGAAACAGAACGGCGGAGCCCGTTCAATCCATGCCCGGGATTGAACGATTGTCGGTTGATCGAATCGTCAGCAAATGCCGGGACTTGCACAATCTCGGAATACAGTCCGTAGTGTTGTTTCCAGTGACTCCGCCGGCCGTCAAGTCCGATGATGCCAGAGAAGCATGGAATCCTGATGGCCTGGTGCAAAGAACAATCTCTGCCATCAAGGACAAGGTGCCCGAACTAGGAGTAATGACTGATGTTGCCCTTGATCCTTACACATTGAATGGTCAGGATGGACTGGTTGACGAGTCCGGATATGTGATGAATGATGTCACTGTTGAGGCCTTGATCCGTCAATCCCTGTCGCATGCTCGAGCGGGAGCCGATGTGGTGGCGCCTTCCGACATGATGGATGGAAGAATTTGCGGCATTCGCAAGGCTCTTGAGGATGAGGGCTTCTGCAACCTCAGGATTCTCTCCTACGCCGCAAAGTACGCATCAAGTTTCTACGGTCCGTTTCGGGATGCGGTCGGCTCGGCGGTCAATCTGGGTGAATCGAACAAGTACAGCTATCAGATGGACCCGGCCAATGCAGAAGAGGCATTGCGCGAGACTGCTCTCGATATTCAGGAAGGGGCGGATATGGTTATGATCAAGCCCGGCACCCCCTATCTGGATGTCATCTGGCGAATTCGCGAGGCATTTGGGATGCCGACCTTCGCCTATCAGGTCAGTGGCGAATATGCAATGTTCAAGGCAGCTGCCCAAAACGGCTGGATTGATGAGCAGGCACTGGTTCTTGAAACCATGCTTGGTTTCAAGAGGGCCGGGTGTCATGGTACAGTGACCTACTATGCAGAGCAGGTCGCTCGCTGGCTCAATCCCTGAATGTCATCTACGGGTTAATTTGCCAGAACAGGGGAATCCTTGTCTATTCCGTAACGGTCACAAAGGCATCGACGAAGCGGTCCATCTCCTCTTCATCGCGTAATCCGGCAATATTGATTCTGCCACCGGCTACCACGTAGATTGCGTATTCATCACGCAATCGGTTCACTTTTTCTTCGTCAAGAACAAGCAGGGAGAACATGCCGCGATGATCGGCAATGAAGTTCCAGCGGTCATGTCCGGTTCTGGCGCGAAGCTTTTTACTCATCTGGCCTCTCAATTTGAGGACCCGTCCCCGCATTCCGGCAAGTTCCTGTTCCCAGGCTTGGCGTAATTCCCGATCGCCCAGAATCATTCCGACAATCGCCGCACCGTGATCGGGTGGCATCGAATAGGAACTGCGCGCCGTACTCAGTAACTGGGCACAGGCGAGGTCTGCCGATTCGGAAGTCTCGCCCATAATCATGGCACATCCGACGCGATCCCTGTAGAGACCGAAATTTTTGGAACAGGAACTGGCCACAACAAGAGATTCCACCGCCTTTGCCATAGTCCGGATGCTGTAGACGTCCTGCTCAAGAGAATCGCCAAAACCCTGATACGCCAAATCAAAAAACGGGAAAAATCCGGTTTTGGCAGCCAATCCGGCAATTTCATCCCAGTGTTCAGGCTGAAGCTCGGCCCCGGATGGGTTATGGCAGCAGCCGTGGAATACGACAATGTCTTTCGGGCCTCGCCTTGACAGGGCATCCAGCAGTTCGTCCACGGCAACCGTCTTGGTTGCCCGGTTTAGATAGGGATAGGTTGCGGTTTCAAATCCGCTTCCCTGAAAAATCGGATAGTGATTGCCCCAGGTTGGATCGGTCAGCCAGACCTTGCTGTCGGAAGAGACCTTGGAGAGCATTTCCGACAAGACACGAAGCGCTCCACAGCCTCCCGGTGCCTGGACAGAGCGAATGCGGCTGATATCGGCATTTCCAAACACCATGCGGGCGATGTGCTGATTGAATGATTCATCACCGGATAGGCCGACATAAGTCTTGGTAGTTTGCTGGTCATGAAGTCTCTGCTCGGCTTCCTTGACTGCCGCCATTATTGGGGTATTGCCATTGCTGTCGCGAAATACGCCTACGCCCATGTCGATTTTGCTGTCGCGATTGTCGGCTTTGAAGAGGCCAATCAGGCGTATGATCGGGTCAAGTGGTGTGGGTTCTACTTTTTGAAACATGATTCAAGGACTGCTCGGGCTGGGATGGAAAATCGGAATATGAAAAGCGAATTATAGGGGGATTGGGGAAGCAGGACAATCCGGAGTGCGAGATCTCGCTATGTCCAGGGGTAGAATTGGGACTATGCTTGAATTAAAATTGTGTTAGTTATAAGCGAGTAGTCGAGTAGATGCCTAGAACGCCGTGCCAAAGAAAGTCAAGAAAACTCCAATTGTCGTATCAATTATTAACTTGAAGGGTGGTGTCGGCAAGACAACCATTGCCGCATTGCTGGCTAGAGACGCTGCCAGCAAGGGTCTGAAGGTACTGGCTGTAGATATAGATCCTCAGTCCAATTTGAGCCAATCTCTATTGACCGAGAACGAATATAAAGAATTCATGGAACAAGATGGACTCTCCATAGTAGAGTTGCTGAACGGCTACAAACCACCGTCACAACAACATTTAGCGCCTACTAAAATAGATGAGAACCAATGTGCTACAACAAGTTGGTTCTAACGAAAACTTTCATCTTGTTCTTTCAAGGCTTGACTTCTCGGAGAATCCGATAGAGTCCGTAAAGCCTGATGCCCGAGCGTTGGCAAGATTCATTTCCGGGAAAATGACAAGGAAAGATCTCGTCCTTATCGGATTGTGCGCCCACGGAATCTATTATTACGAGAACTGCCTATCATGCTTCTCGCTACACTCTTGTTCCAGTTCGCACAGAGTTCTTCTCCACTATCGGATTTCCGCTTCTAAAACAATCTCTGGATCAATTCAGGTCCAAAAATCCAACCCAACAAATTGATGTATGCGGAGTACTGATTAACAATAGCGAATCAACACACTCAAGTCGAGGACCACATAATCGGAATGCTTTGAATGAGATTCGCGAACAAGCCGGCAAATACAATTGGCCCATCATGGAGAACGAAATGAATCTCTCCCGCGGATATCCAAAGTTGATGAGGGAGTTATACCCTTCCTACACTGGAAATGCCCAACCGGAGTTCCGAAAAATATCGGAGGAATTTTTGACAAACATGGGTCTCAAATAACGAGGAATATCTTATGCAAGAAGGCACTTTGCAAACAATTCTGTCGGCTCTTGTCAGTGATTTTGGATATCAAAAAGTTCGTAAATCTTTGGATTGTTTTTCTGGATCTGAAGCCAGAATTGACAAATCAAGGGAGTCTTCGTCCAAGAGCTGCAATAAATCCAGAGTCAGAAAAAGTGCTGTTTCTTTCGTGGATACTCTGGGAGTTGAAGATGAGGAAAAGAGAGAAATTCTTCTGGTTCTTGCTCGAGAGTTTGAAGGAAAGCAGTTTATTCCAAACGTCAATAGTGCACGAGCATTTCTTGAACAACAAGGAAAGAATTCATCTCGCATTAAATCCAGGCAGCAAGCCTCATCCACCATATTCAAATGTCTTGCAAACTTGGAAACGCACATCCTTTGTGAAATGCATAACAAAAGGATTATTCGGCGGTCCAAAGTCGCTGGGTGTAATTGCTGAATCTATTGAAAGAGCAGGACAACGAGGTCGTCTTTGATGATTTCGCATCTGGGTTAGGTCAATCCTGCCACTTTGCTCGTTTGTTATTGAGTAAGAGGGGGCAACTTTCTGGCAAGGACCCATGTTGGGAGTTTGTCGCAATCAAACCAGAGGCAAAATAACCAGTCAAAACTGGGATATCCAGATGAAGTCTTGGCAACGAAAGTGGAAGGAAATCCTTAATCCCCGATATTTATCTCAGCAACTCATCCGTCATCCTGGAAGTGGCCTCACTTACGTTATTGAGACCTGTATCTAGGTGTGTCATTAGTCCCTTACCCATAATTTATGTTATCGGAACGTTCCCATAACATAAGAAGCTGTGCAGAGAGCACGGAATATTCGGCACTGGTTATTTCGATGCATGACAGCATAATGCAGGGAAGAGCTGGTCATGGCAAACTTTGGTTATAGCTATGCCAGGCGGGACTATCTGCTACGATGAAGCACTGCCCCGTCAAATTGAAGTTGGCTTGCAAAGAGACTCTAGGGTGGTCGAAAGCAGTGTCCCAGGGTGTACCAAGGGCCCTAGCCTAATTTAATTTCCATCTTTTCGAAGGCAAACAATCCCGTTGCTATCCTGCTGCCTCGCCTGTGCTCGCCAAGACAGGCCTGCATCTCTTGACAGTTACCGCTCCCGGTTCGAGACTGCGTTCATCAGGATTTGCAACATAGCCCCAATCAGGTGGCAGATTAATTCTGGCCAGACTGCCAAACTTATCAAGAATGCCAGTGGAATGCGAGGGAAATAAGGACGCTCCCCCGATGTTTGTGTTGGGGGAAATGTTATGCCTGACAGCTAAAACCGATAAGTCCAATGCCATCATCTAAATCAAGAACCATAACAAATTTCAAAGGATATTTGACTTGTTTTATCGAGCGTGAATTTGAGCAAAAAACCATTATGGTTGTCAGGCCTATCATTCCTGTTGAAACTTGATTCAGAGACTGCTTGGACTGTGAAAGAAAACCAGAATATTGAAAGCGGATTATAGAGGGATTATGAAAACAGGACAATCAGAGGCGCGAAATCTCACAAAAAAATACTCTTAATAGCAGATTGCCCCACAACTATTAAATTATTAATTCACTTATTGAGATAATTTACTCAATATAATAATATACATTGCATGAGCGGATATCAGCGTCAACAAGTTAGCATTCTTCTATCCCGTCTTGAAGAACGGCCGGAACGGATGATTGTAGTTTCAGGTCCTCGTCAAACCGGTAAAACTACACTAGTCAGGCAGGCTTTGAGTCGAACAGCGCTTGAATACTCTTATCTTGCCATTGATGACAACGAGCAGGAGTTGTTCGAGATACCTCATGAGTATTCTGATTATCCTGTCGGACAAATGGATGCGCGAGATAGTAAATGGCTGGTTCGAGAATGGAGAAAGGCCCGTAATTCCGCAAGAAATTCCGAACGGGGTTTCGTTTTGGTGTTAGACGAGATTCAGAAGATTTCGCAGTGGTCGGAGACGGTCAAGGGGCTCTGGGATGCTGACCGAATGACCGGGATCGATATGCACGTCATCATTCTCGGATCCGCTCCGCTACGGATGCAGCAGGGTCTTACGGAAAGTCTCGCGGGGCGATTTGAATTGATTCGGGTAAACCACTGGTCATTCAAGGAGATGGTCGATGCCTTCAACTATGACTTGGAAAGCTATGTCTACTTTGGAGGCTACCCCGGTGGAGCACAACAGATTCACGATGAACCACGCTGGCGTGAATATGTTCGCGCATCACTGGTAGAGCCAGTTTTTGACAGGGATATTCTTGCCTTGACTCGCGTCGACAAACCCGCATTGATGAGAAACCTGTTTGAACTCGGTTGTGCCTATTCTGGTCAGATTCTTTCCTACAACAAGATGTTGGGATCGCTTCAGGGTGCCGGGAATACAACAACTCTTGCCCACTATCTGAACCTTCTGACGAATGCCGGACTGATTGCCGGTTTGGAAAAGTATGCCGTCCAGCCCTTTCGAAGACGGGCATCAATCCCCAAGCTGAATGTCCTCAATACCGCTTTCGCATCGGCCTATTCTGGATATTCTACGTTCGAGAAAGCTTTGGCTGACAGGACTTTCTGGGGGCGGATGATTGAGAGCGCTGTTGGTGCTCACCTGTACAATACGGGAATACCTGATATCAAACTGCATTATTGGCGAAAAAGCCCTCATGAAGTGGATTTTGTTCTGGTCAAGGACCGAAGACTGATTGGAATTGAGGTCAAGAGTTCGTCTTACCATGGCAGTCATGGCGGCCTGTCGGCATTTGAAAAAGAGTTTTCTCCAGAAAAAATACTTCTGGTTGGCGATCCGGGCATTTCGCTTGTGGAGTTTCTGATTGAACCTGCAAACCACTGGTTTGAGACGAGCTGATGCCAATTGTCGATAGAACCTGCACTGTCGAAAACAATTTGGCTGGACAGGGCAAGCAGGAGGAATCGAAACCGCTTGGCGAATATAAAAACACGCCTGCTTACGTCCTACTCGGCGACCCGGGCTCGGGAAAGTCAACCGCTTTCCGTCAGGAGTCTGATGAATCGCAGGACGCTATGTATATCCCGGCTAGGGACATTATCACATTTGATGCAAGCAATCATCCAGAATGGCAAAACAAGACGCTTTTTATTGACGGACTTGACGAAATACGAGCTGGTTCATGTGATTTTCGTACACCCTTCGATCGCATTCGAGCCACACTCGACAAATTAGGTTGCCCATGCTTTCGCATATCTTGCCGAGAAGCGGACTGGCTTGGTGCTCTCGATAAGGAATATCTTCAAATAGTCTCGCCCGATAGAAAAGTCCTGATCCTCCACCTCGATCCTATCACCGAAGAAGACATCAAACATATCTTATCGGGCAGGCTCAATGAAACGGATATCGATTCTTTCATTGAGAAAGTGAAAAATCACGGGCTTGATCAACTTTTGCTTAATCCATTAACACTTGATTTACTGGTAAAAGCCATTGACGATGGCGAATGGCCAACCACCCGGAAGGATGTGTTTGAACGGGCTTGCCGAATCCTGTCCGAAGAGCACAATAATGACCATAGAGTGGGGGCTAGGACGCAGTTTTCGAATCCAGATCAATTGCTGGATACAGCAGGGTATCTTTGCGTGATACAGTTGATAACGGGCAACGCTGGCTATGCGCTGAGCATTGCGGCCAAGGTTCCCGAATTCCCATTCATTGAGGAAATTGACGACAACTGTATTTCATCTCGAAAGAACACGTTGCAAAAAAGGTTATTCAAGAGTTGCGGTGAAGGGCGTATTGAGCCGATACACCGCCACGTTGCCGAATTTCTGGCGGCTAGGCACCTCGCGCGCCGGATAGATCAGGAAGGATTACCATTAAGGCGGATTCTTGCCCTCATAACCGGAGAGGACGGCATCGTGATTTCTGGCTTGCGAGGCCTTTCTGCATGGCTGGCCGTCTTCTGCATGGATCATCGGAGAGCAATTGTCGATCGCGACCCTCTAGGAGTTGTGCTGTACGGCGATGTGCGCCAATTCAGCCGTAATGACAAACTCTACCTGCTTGATACCCTGCATGAAGAAGCCAGGAAATATCCGTGGTTTCGTATATCCCATTGGAAATGCTCTCCCTTTGGAGGCATCGCCACGCCCGACATGGAAAGCGAATTCAGGCGCATCCTGACCTCTTCGGATCGAAACCCTGCCTATCAGGAGTTCGTGCTGTGTGCACTTGATGCCATGCTCCATGGAGACAGAATGTCAGTGCTTGATGAAGTCCTGATGGATATTGTTCGTACTGTCGATTGGGGACCGGAGGTACGCCATCGTGCGCTTGAGGTAATCTGCCGCTTTGCCAAAACCGATCATGAGAATATATCAAGGATGAAGTCGCTGCTTGATGAAATCAATTGTGGTGCCTTCTATGATCCCTACGAGAGGCTTAGTGGACTGCTGTTATTGAAACTCTACCCCCAAACCGTTACGGCCGAAACCGTGTTCGACTATCTTAAAGCCCCGGATGATCCTGGCTTTATCGGGACCTATACTTTCTTTTGGAAACAGATCCTGCTTGAAAAGTCTTCCGACAACGAAATCAAGATATTGCTTGACCAGATTGCATCAAGGCCCGATATCACAAATCCAATTCTTGGGCATCTTCCATGGTTCAAGAAATGTATTTCACGTTTGCTTGAAAGGGGAGTAAATGAATACGGAACTTCTATTGAGACGAACCGGTTACATGAATGGCTCGGCATTGGCATTGACAACCGCTGGCATAGACTGGACCCGATGCGAAACTGGCTTGGGAATCACCCTGAAATTCAGAAGAAACTGATAACCTTATGGGAACAGAATTGCCGTGAAAACGGACATTTCAATCTCTGCATGACCAAGATGAAAGAGCGTCTTTACTTTGCAAAACCACCCGACGACTATGGCTTATGGTGTCTTGGTCATCTATCTGCATCATCCAACGATGATATAGCCAGATATTGGCTAAAGCAATCAGTAAATGCCATCAGCAACCAGCAAGGCAACGCAGGACTGTCGCTAGAGGAAATTGAGCAAGCCGTTGAAAACAACCAGCGACACCAGGTTCTTATCAAAGAAATGCTATCCTGCCCGGTCAATGGTGAAGAGCGGGCATTTCGTCTGAGTCGAGACTGGCAAGAACAAAAAAAACAGGAAAAAAGAGAGAAGTGGCTGAAATACGTCAAGTCCCAGATGCATGCCTTGAAGAAAGGAACCGCCCATCCCCGACTGCTATACGATCTGGCCAGCGCATATTTCGGTTTCTATCCCGACTTTGAAGGAGCAACATCTTCTGAACAGCTTTTGAATTTATTAGGTTGCGATGAAAGCCTAGTTGAATGCGCCCTTGAGGGTTTTCGAGGATCCATTTACCGAGACGATGTTCCAGAAGTCGAGGAAATTTTCCTTCTCGCTACAGGCAGTGAAGAGCATTTGCTTGGTCGGGCATGGCTTGCCGGGATGGTCGAGAATACTCATATAGATCCATATTTTGCACTTGGAATGAGCGATGGACCGCTCCGAAAAGCGCTTGCGTTTTACCTGACCAAAAGCATTGAGGGTGACGACGACGAAGCTTGGTTCGATCGGTCGCTTGAATCCCGGCCGGAAGTGCTTGCTGAAACCCTGATCCACTATGTGCGCAGAATGTTGCACCGAAAAGCCAGGAACCTTTCTGGCATGCGGCACCTGCTGTCTAAGCTGGCTTTTGACTCCAAATACAGCCAGATTGCCAGACAGGCCATGCCAGCAATGTTGAAATCGTTCCCGGCACGTTGCAGTAACGAGCAACTTGAATTATTGCATGCGATGTTGATATCAGCCATGGATTGCCTCGATAGAGATGCATTGCGGGTGCAGATTGAAGACAAGCTGAACCTGTCCAGCATGAACGAGTCTCAGCGCGTATGTTGGCTGGTCGCCGGCTTGGTCACCGCCCCCAATTTTTTTGAGAAGAGGCTGTCAGAATTCATGGAAGGAAATGAGAGTCGCGCCCGACATCTCGCTAAATTTCTTTCATTTGGCCTACAAGACTGGTTGCTTCAGAAAGATCTGCCGGTGTCGGCAGTTCGTCTTCTTGTCGAAATTCTGGGCCGCTACTTTGCGCCATATTCCTCTAAAGGTTGCGTCAGGAAAACATCGACAATGTTTGCGGCAGGCATAATCGAGAGAATGATCAATTTCCTTGCTTCAGATGCTAGTTCGGAATCTACCGAAACTCTTGTTTCCCTATCTAAAAACCAGCATCTGGAAAATTGGCGAGTGCGCGTTCTGGATGCCCGGTTCAATCAACGTACTGTTCGCAGGGAGGCGTGGTTCCAGCATGCGAATATCGGTCAGATCGTTTCCACACTGGAAAACAGTCATCCTGCCAACGCCGGTGATCTTGCCGCACTGACTATCGATATTCTTGATGACATGGCTCGGCGTATAAGAGATGGCAATACCGACGACTACAATCAATTTTGGAACGAGGCAAAGGATGGCCGGCCTGCAACACCGAAACATGAAGATCTTTGCAGGGATGCATTGCTGTCCGACCTGCAACGGCAGCTTGCTCCATATCAGGTTGATGCACAGCCTGAAGGCCATTACGTCGGAGACAAACGTGCCGACATCCGTATTTCCTTTGGAGGGTTAGATGGCCCGGCAATACCGGTGGAAATCAAGAAGAATTCTCATAATGACTTGTGGAAAGCCATTCACAATCAACTCATAGATCGTTATACCAGAGATGATCGCTCGGGCGGATACGGTATCTATTTGGTGTTTTGGTTCGGTTCCGAAAACGACATGCCGCTGTCACAGCAAGGCAGACGACCAAGCACTCCGAAGGAACTGGCCAATGGGCTGTTGGAAAACTTGACCGATGAGGAGAAAAGGAAGATATCAGTCTGTGTCATTGATGTGACGTTGCTACGCGCCCCGAAAACAGAATAATACCAGTTGTATTCTGACAAATAGGGATTGCTGCCTGTCGGTATATCTGCTTGACTTTTATTGTCGAAACAGTCGGCTCCGCAGTTCCTGTCAGGTCCATGTCTTGATCTATGAAACTGGGTTTAATAGTGTCTGCTTTAGAGGTGTCTTGCAGTAAAGTCAATCACATAGCTCCTGCAAAGATACCGAATAGTAGAAGTCGGGTTAAGCCTGAAAACTTGATGGGTCTTGGGTAATGAGTATGAATATCTTATTGACTGCTTGCAAAGTTTAATTTATGATAAATAGAATATAAACTTCTATATATCATAAATAATACATGAGAGTTCAAAGAGGAAGATACATCGATCAACTCCAATACCTAGTTGAGAATTCTCCAGTAACAGCGTTGCTAGGACCCAGACAGTGCGGCAAAACTACCCTTGCAAAAGAATTTGGAAAAATTCACAAGTCCCATTATTTCGATCTTGAATCAAGTGCTGATTCAACTGTATTGCAGAATCCGGAAACTGTGCTGTCTGAATTGGAGGGCCTGGTTATTCTTGATGAAATCCAACTGATGCCGAACTTGTTCAATGCGCTGCGCGTTTTGATTGATAGGTTTGAGAGGAAATGCAGATTCTTGATTCTCGGCAGCGCCAACCCGAGCTTGATGAAAAATATTTCTCAATCACTTGCGGGTCGCGTTGACTTCCTTGATATGGGAGGGTTCGATGTTTCAGAAGTCGGCATCGATCATTATTCAAGGCTTTGGCTGAGGGGTAGCTACCCCGATAGCTATCTGGCCAATAGTGAAAGCTTGAGTATTCGCCGCAGGAATGCATTGATTCGGACACATGTGGAGAGAGACTTGCCGATGCTGGGGTTTTCAATTCCAGCTGCAAGAATACGCCAGTTCTGGAACATGTTGGCACATTCACATGGGCAAATATGGAATGCGTCAAGGATTGCCAGGTCTATGGGGATTTCCTATCATACGGTACAAAACTATCTGGACATACTTACCGGAACGTATATTGTTCGCCAGCTTCAGCCCTGGCACGAGAATTTTGGCAAGAGGCAGGTCAAGGCCCCGAAAGTCTATTTGCAAGATTGCGGCTTGCTACACGCAATGTTGAACATTCATGATCGAAGGACGCTGTATTCCCACCCTGGGAGCGGGGCATCCTGGGAAGGGTTCGTTATCGAACAGGTTCTGAGGGAATTGCAAGTCGAAACAGCATGGTATTGGGCAGCACATTCCGGGGGAGAGCTGGATCTGTTCACTGAGTTTGAAGGATTGAGAATCGGAATTGAAATCAAATTAAGCGAGGCCCCAAAGCCCTCGTCAAGCACTTACCGACTCTGCAATTTATTGAAACTGCATCATTTATTTGTGATATCAAGAACACCTCGATCATTTCAGGTGTCCGATCAAGTCAGATTTCTATCGATACAGGATTTGACCAGTCTTCGTCAATTGATTAGACAGGAATAATGACAATCGAATTCGATAGCACATGACTGCATCAGGTGGAATTTTATGACTGCCAGAAAGTGCTAAACTAATCACGGAGATAAACGGTTCCTACATCGAAAGCTAACTGTTGCGAAATCTCCAGTTCTATATACCTGAAGCCCATTGCTTAATGCGCAACTACTGTTTTGACCCTTCCATGAATCACGATCCCTTTCCCAAACCACAGCCTGCCGATCCATTGCCTTTGAAGGCATGGCTGAAGCTCACTGACCGCGCTGAAGTCGGCAGGGAACCCTTTTTTCGAGGGCGCGATTCGGAATACAAGGTTTTCCGCGATGCTGTATCAAGCCTTGAGGAAGGGCATATTGGTGGCGGCACAATGATTTTCAAGGGTGCACCGGGTGCAGGAAAGACAGCCCTAATGGCGGAGTGCATGGAGGCGGTTCGTCTTCATTCAACGCCGGGTGATCCATGGGTGGCAGTTGATATCAACCCAGAGAACCTGGAGTCTTCTGTTGAAGTTGTGAAGTTGATTGTTGAAGCGGTGAATGCGGAAGGCCAACGGCTGTCGGAGACAGCGCCCGGTAGTGGCGCGAAAAAGCTGGAAGGCATTCTGGAAATAGGTCAAAAAATGCAGCCGGAACTATCAGAGAGAGGTATTGGTGTTGCAGCTATTTCTATCGGAGGTAAGCCGAAGCATGATGAGGAAATGAATGTTTACCCACAACGTGTTTTTCAAGGTGCAGCAGAACTATTGAAAAACTACCGCATTGTAGTATTTGTTGATGAAGCGCCGACCATTCCGGTTTCAAACAAGACCAAAGGTGTAGTGCGTTGCTTGAGCAAACCCCCAGCACGCATCCCTCTGGTGGCCGCCTTCTTCGGTTTAAGTAATACCGAAAAGGTATTGGATGATTGCGGTTTGTCGCGACCTCGCAGAGGACGCGTAGTAGCTTTGGGTACTTTTTCAGATGAGGACACAGCATGTGCAATCCAAAGCATATTCGACACCTATCGATTCACGGGCGATGCTCAGGCAGCATGGGTTAATGCCCTTGCAGAACTTTCACAGGGCTGGCCTCAGCATATCAACAGTGTATCAGTAGCTGCTGGGCAGATAATTCACGATAATGGTGGAAGCATCACTAAAAATTTGCTGCGGCAGGCAATGACACTTGGCCAGAAACTGAAAGAACTTCTATGCCCGCAGGCTTCGTGCCTGCTCTCAGGATCCCGTCCTCTACAGACAGCTGGCGTTAGCCGAGAATGAAGCCCCGGATGAAATCTTTTCCCTTCCTGCACTACGCGAACTGACTGCACCAATGTTGGCGGATTCAACAACATTTGACGACTTTCTGGATAATGCCTTGCATGCTGGCATTTTGATGGAGATCGAAAATCCTCCCAAATACTATCGGATACCCATTCCGTCTTTTGGCGATTACTTAAGGTCATTGCCAGAAAGATAGCCGGACGACAGAAAATAAAACACGGATGGTGTCCCGTTTGATGGACAGTCATGTTGCCGTGAAAAGATTTGCCTGGCTGATTCGGCTAGCTGCATCTAGGCGGGGCCTGCCATCGAGATTGACAAGGAATATTGGATAAATGAACTTCGACTCACCAAGAAAAAGAATGCGCTCCTACATACAGCGCATTGCAACCGGCCCTGAACTCAGCAAGCCGCTAACGCGAGAACAGGCCAGAGACGGCTTTCAAATCATTCTCAATCATCAAGTTGATCCTGTTCAGACGGCGATTTTCCTGATTGCGCTTCGCATGAAACGGGAAACCGATGACGAGAATCTGGGCGTTCTGGATGCCCTGAAAGAGCGTTGCCGGCATGCGAATATCAAGGCCGATGAATTGCTGTCCATTTCCGATCCATTCAATGGATTTGTCCGAGGATTGCCGGCCACTCCCTTTTTGCCGGCAGTACTCGCGGCTTGCGGACTGCCGGCATATCTTCATGGGGTGCACCAGATGGGTCCAAAATACGGGATAACCGGACATCAGGTACTTGAAGCAGCTGGATATTCAGTCGATTTATCGCCCGGGAATGCGGCCAGACAGCTGGAAGATCCAAAAGCCGGATGGGCTTATCTTGATCAGCAGCAGTACCTGCCGGAGCTGCATGAACTTTGCGGGCTGCGTGACAAAATGGTCAAGCGATCACTGATTTCGACTCTGGAAGTTGCCATAAAACCAGTATCCGGCAAATCCAGAACCCATCTCTATACTGGTTATGTGCACAAGGCCTATCCTCCGGTTTATGAAGCGATAGCGAGACATGCTGGATTTCAGTCAATGATCCTGGTTAAAGGGGTTGAAGGCGGGTGCATTCCTTCCCTGAGCCAGGTTTCAAGATATTTCGGATATGTTGATGACTCCCCTCTTGTCATGCACAAGCTGTCTCCATTTGAAGTGGGGATCGAACGGGAAAAACGCATGGTTCCTGTGGATGAAGAGCATGCTGAGGCTTTCGAAAATAGCAGCTTCCACAATATCAAGGCACTGGCCCCGGTTGTTTCAGCCACCCTTGAATTAGGGCGGGAGGCACTGGCTGGTGCACGCGGACCCATGTATGACAGTCTAGTTTACGGTGCCGCAATAGCACTTATGCATACCGGCAAGGCCGGATCCTGGCAGGAAGCGGGAGAGATTTCTCGTCATGCGTTAATGAGCGGCGAAGCCAGGGCCCGGTTCGATGCCGGCTGTGCATGCAACAAGGGTTGAGAGAGCACGAAGCTAAAGTTGTTGTGCACTCGTAAAGAGCACGCTGACCAGGCGCTCGACCGGGGCGTAATCATCAGTTAGAGTGATTGCGTCATGCTTCGCGGTTTGCTCTTCAATAAAATCGGTGATGTTGTACCAGACCCTGAAAATCCCGCGTTGTGATTCGATCTCGGCAAACTCAAACGGCTGGTTGGAAGCTGACAGGATGAAGGTCAGACGATTCTGGGTGCTGGATGGGCGCTCAATCCAGACTTCAACGTGCTCGAAACTTTCTTTCAGGGTTTTGAGCAAAGTACGAATCAAAATGCTGTTTGGAAACTGATCGATTGCATTGATCAAGAACAAGCCGTTTTCAGAAAGTCGATTCTTGACCAGATTGTTGAATTCCCGGGTCGCCAGGTGATGCGGGAATCCGACATCATGGAATGCATCGAGTACCAGCACATCAAAACGGTTCGCGCCATAGCGTCCCAGTATGTAGCGTGATTCATCATGATGGATAGTCATCTCCGAGATGTCCAGGTCAAGCTCGGACTGCGCGATTTTCGTGACTGCGGGATCAATCTCGCTGACCACAATTTCATTCTCCCCGCGTCGGGCAGCCAAGGCTCTAGGGTAGGTGTATGCGCCGCCGCCCGCAAAGAAATATCGCAAAGAGGTATCCCGGGAAAATCGAGACTCAATCAGCGTATCCATGCCGTGAATATACGGGGCTAACAGAGATTCTGAATCGTCAAGATCGTTAGTGCCGTGGATTAAGTGGTCTATCGCCAGCGAACGGCTGTTAACGGTGCTCGGCTGGTCATAGTTGTCAATCACCCGAAGACAGTAATACTGGCTTTCAATATCGCATGGCGCAGCAAATCCATTCACACGGTCCGTGATCGCGACCACGCCAAACCCTGCAGCCATCAGTGACATTAAAACGGGGGTTCGATGTTGGCCACGGATCAGCCAGGGCAGAGCCAGCAATGCCAAGACAATTGACACCATGATGATGGTCCAGCGCGTGCCGATCCACTGGATGAACACAAAACCGGCAGCGAACGTGCCAAAGATGCTGCCGGTAGCACCCAGTGCATGCAGCAATCCGACCGCGCGGCCGATGCTTTCGTCGATTTTGAGATAGAGCGTGGTGACCAGCGGTGAAATAATTCCGAGCAAGATCGCTGGCACCAGAAACAGCCCAAAAACCAGTAGAAGGCTGGTCCATGCCAAACTGAGCAATTGATCCCGAATCAAGGTGCCGTAAGCGGGAAGCAGGGCCAGCACCATGAGCGAGGCAAGTGCGCCAATGCCGAGAGCAATTCCGAGAGTGCGATGTCCATGATTGCGATCGGCAAGCCATCCGCCAAGCCAGTTGCCAAATGAGAGTCCAGCCAGAACCACTCCGATGACCGAGGTCCAGCTATACAGGGAATTGCCGACATAAGGCGCAATGATGCGCCCTGCCGTAATTTCAAGAACCATGAGCATTGCCGATGAAAGAAACACCGTGGCTCCATACGTGAATTTCAGCATATCTTGGGATTTGTCTGGGGTGCGATTTAGATTTCGGCTTAGGGCATAGCACCTGCTTGTCGATGTACCGCAACGAGTTTACTGGGCGCAAATCCGATTATGCAATAAAGAGGTAGCTGTTGTTACAATATGCGCCTTGATTTAATTTCTGAACTTTGCAAATTTTATGGTGAACCATTCGTGATTGTAGGCATTCCAAAAGAAATCGCGGCGAACGAAAAACGAGTGTCATGCACGCCTAATGAGGTCAATCGGATTATGGGCTTGGGCTATGGCGTTCTTGTAGAAGCTGGAGCGGGTGTATCCGCAGGCTTTGCCGACCAGGAATATGCTGATGCCGGTGCCGAGGTTGGCCTTGATGCAGCTTCGCTCTGGGATCATTCCGATATCGTATGCAAGATACGGCCACCCGAACCGCACCCGGAAATGGGCTGTCACGAGTCGACCCTGATTCGAGACTCCAGGATGCTGATATCAGTATATGAGCCGGCACTCCGCGAGCAGATGACCACGCAGATTGCCGAGGCGGGCGGCACGGTTCTGGCTCTTGATGCCATACCGCGAATCTCGCGTGCCCAGAAGATGGATGTGCTGTCATCAATGGCCAATATTGCCGGTTACCGGGCGGTGCTTGAGGCCGGCAATCATTTTAGACGGTTCTTCATGGGCCAGATCACTGCCGCCGGCAAGATTGCACCGGCCAAGGTGCTGGTCATTGGCGCCGGGGTGGCCGGACTCTCCGCGATCGGTACAGCGGTCAGTCTTGGCGCCATTGTCAGGGCCTTTGATACACGCCCTGAAGTCAAGGATCAAATCGAGAGCATGAATGCGGAATTTCTGGATCTTGATTTTGAGGAAGAAGGAGAAGGTGCCGGCGGATACGCCAGGGTGATGAGTGAAGCCTTCATTGAGGCGGAAATGGCGCTGTTTGCCGAACAGGCCAAGGATGTCGATATCATCATCACCACCGCCTTGATCCCGGGCAGACCCGCCCCCAAGCTGATTACCACTGAAATGGTGCGCTCGATGCGCCCGGGCAGCGTGATTGTCGATCTGGCGGCAGAGCAGGGCGGGAACTGCGAACTCACGGCGCCGAACGAGGCGGTAGACGATCATGGCGTGACCATAATCGGCTACACCGACTTGACGTCACGCATGGCGCATCAGGCGAGTGTGCTGTTTGCGGCAAATATTTTCCACTTGATTAGCGATCTGACTCCCGAGAAAGATGGCAATCTGGCTCTGGACATTGAGGACGATATCGTTCGGGGGAGCACTGTCGTCAGACAGGGCGAAGTACTCTGGCCTCCACCGCCGGTCCAGCCTTCAGTGGCTCCCCCAAAAAGCATTCCTGAATCAACTGCGAGTGAGCCCGTCGCAGAGGCTGCTCCAAGGAATAGAGCCGTATCCACGCTCATCGGGATGGGGGTCGCGGGTATTCTGCTGATTGCCATGGGTTCGGTTGCACCGGCTTCATTCATGATGCATTTCACGGTTTTCGTACTGGCCTGTTTCGTCGGGTGGCAAGTGATCTGGAATGTTACCCCTGCACTGCATACGCCGTTGATGAGCGTGACCAATGCGATCAGCGGCATTATCCTGATCGGAGCGATGCTGCAGATCGATGCATCCAGCCAGCTGGCAGTCTGGCTTGCGATCATCGCTGTGACCATTGCATCCATAAATGTTGCTGGCGGGTTTCTTGTTACCCAGCGCATGCTCAAGATGTTCAGGAAGGAATAGCCATGGAGATCTCAGCGTATCAGGGCGCCATAACTGGCGCATACATCATCGCCAGCATCCTGTTTATTCTCAGCCTTGGCGGACTCAGTCATCAGGAAAGCGCACGAAGGGGAAACATCTTCGGCATGGCGGGCATGGCAATCGCCATTGTGGCGACCGCCTTCCATGAAAGCATTGAAAGTTATGTCTATATCCTGATACCCATGCTGCTGGGGGGTGCCGTGGGTGCCTGGCGGGCAAGTCGGGTCCAGATGACGCAAATGCCTGAGCTGGTGGCCCTCCTGCATAGTTTTGTCGGACTGGCCGCCGTGCTGGTCGGGTTTTCAAGCTACCTTGGCAGTGAAGGCTTGTACAGCGGTGCCGAGAAGGTTGTGCATGAGGCTGAGATTTATCTGGGCATCTTGATCGGAGCGGTGACTTTCACCGGATCGGTAATCGCATTTGGCAAGCTGAACGGCTTCATTACCAGCAAGCCGATGATTTTTCCGGGCAGGCACCTTGTCAATCTGGCTGGTCTTCTAATCTGTATCTGGTATGGCTATGACTTCATTCAGGCCGCAGATATCCCCCATGGCATGATTGCACTGACAGTCATGACGGTAATTGCCCTGCTGTTTGGCGTGCACATGGTGATGGCAATCGGCGGCGCTGACATGCCGGTGGTGATTTCCATGCTCAACAGCTATTCCGGATGGGCGGCGGCGGCGACTGGCTTCATGCTCTCCAACGACCTGCTGATCGTGACCGGGGCACTGGTCGGATCAAGCGGTGCAATCCTGAGTTATATCATGTGTCGGGCCATGAACCGGAAATTTGTCAGCGTCATCATGGGCGGCTTTGGCGGCCAGAGCAGAAGTTCAGGAGCTGGCCAGACGGAACAGGGCACTGCTGTCGAAATCTCCCAGGATGAATGCGGTGCTGTCCTGAACAATATCGGTTCACTGGTTATTGTCCCGGGTTATGGCATGGCAGTTGCACATGCCCAGCATGCGGTTTATGAGCTGACGCGAAAACTGCGCGAGAAAGGGGTCAATGTCCGCTTTGCGATCCATCCGGTAGCCGGCAGGATGCCGGGGCATATGAATGTATTGCTTGCCGAGGCTCGAGTCCCTTATGACATTGTTCTGGAGATGGACGAAATTCAGGAAGACCTGTCCGATACGGACATGGTCATGGTGATTGGCGCCAATGATATAGTGAACCCTTCTGCTATCGATGACCCGGAAGGGCCCATTGCCGGAATGCCGGTCATTGAAGCCTGGAATGCGCGTGAAGTGATTGTTCTGAAGCGCAGCATGGCGAGTGGATACGCCGGCATTGAAAACCCGCTTTTCTTCAAGCCCAACACGAAAATGCTGTTCGGTGATGCTAGAGACAGTATCGAGGGATTAATTGCTCACCTGATCTGACCGGACTTCCTTGAATCGAGCAATTCGATGGGTGAACAGCGAATATTGAAAAATCGATTCACTGATTGGGTCGCGTCATTGCCGTCATGCCCAGGCAAGAGGCATTCTGATGATTGCTTCCGGTCTTCATCTGGGTCTGTCGGAGTAGCTCAGCAGCTGGCCCTGGTTTTTAAGACTGTGCTGTTATGCATCTTTATTACAACAGTGCCCGCATTAGGTGATGATGTGCCCGACTATGACCGAGAAGCGCGCATCAATGAACAGGTCGAACCTTATCTTTTCGATGGCGATGCGGTATGGCTTTCCGATGGCGAGCGGGAATTTCTGAGCGTGCATATTGAGGCCGAGGATTCAAGGGGTGCGGTGATTCTGCTGCATGGACGGGATGTTCATCTTGATGAAGAGGAGCTGATCGGGCCGCTTCGAGTCGGCTTGTCCGAGCATGGCTGGGATACTCTCTCGGTTCAGATGCCGGTGCTGGGGAAAGGCAAAACCTATTTTGATTATTTGCCGATTCTCAAATACGCGCATCCTCGCATTGAAGCAGCAGCCCGTTATCTTGAAGAACAGGGTGCGGCAAGGATCGTGCTCGCGGCCCACAGCTGCGGCGTGCATATGGCCAATGACTGGATGAACCGCATCCCTGATCCGCCGATTGACGGGTACATTGCGATGGGACTTGGGACGACCGACATCGGTCAGGATTTGCAGACTCCTTTCCCGATCGGAGATCTTGCTATTCCGGTGCTGGATATTTATGGCACCAGAGAATATCCGCGTCCTTTGGAGATGGTCCCCTATCGACAGGAATTACTGAAGCAGAACGGCAATCCCCTGTCGATGCAGATCCCGGTTGACGGTGCGACCCATTTCTTTCATGGTTATGGGGAAGTAATGGTCGGAAAGCTTGCCGAATGGCTTGACGGGTTTGGTCAATAGCTAATCCGTTTATTGATTCAGCACAGTGCTCTACCCTTGCCATGCAATTCTGATGATTTTTTGGATATTCTAAAACTATATAACAACTTTCTTGATTTGATTTGATTTATATATCCATTTTCCAATAATCTTACCCTGGATTTATCTGCCCACCCCCGTTGATTGAACTTCAGAGGCCACGAACTCATGAAATCCAAAACGCATGCATATCCGAGTGTCCAGCTGTTCATTGGCGGGGAATGGGTGAATTCGAAAGAGCATCTCGAAATAGTCAATCCATCCGATGAAAACCAGATTGGACTGCTGCCTGTGGTCAATAAGGAGCAACTGGACAGTGCGCTAAGCGCTGCACAAGAGGGATTCGCAATTTGGAGCAGGACTGCACCGCTTGAGCGTAGCCGTGTAATCCTGGATGCTTCACGGCTCATGCGGGAGCGCTGTGAGGAAATCGCGCAATCGATAAGCCTGGAATTGGGCAAGCCTATTCGGCAGTCGCGTCTTGAAGTCATTCGCGGATGTGAGTTTTTTGAATGGGATGCAGCTGAAGGGCAGAGACTGTATGGTCGTGTCATTCCAAGCGCACTGCACATGCGCAATCTTGTTTTGCGTCAGCCAATTGGCTGTGTGGCATCGTTCTCGCCATGGAATTTTCCAATGAGTCAACCGGCGCGGAAGATAGCCGGGGCACTGGCTTCGGGCTGTTCAGTCATACTCAAGCCAGCGGAGCAGACCCCGGCCGGTTCGATTCATATTGCCCGCGCCTTCGAGGATGCCGGACTTCCCCCGGGAGTGCTGAATCTGGTTTTCGGCCAGCCGGCTGATATCTCGGAATACTTGATTCCAAGAGAAGAAATCCGACTGGTCGCATTTACGGGATCAACAGCTGTAGGACGAAGTTTGACGATGCTGGCTTCAGCTAACATGACGCCAGTGCTTATGGAGTTGGGCGGGCATGCGCCCGTGATTGTTTGCGATGACGTCGATGCAGCGAGTGCCGGGGCAGTATCGGCGATTCGAAAAATGCGCAATGCGGGTCAGGTGTGTACTTCGCCCACCCGGTTCTACGTGCACGAGAAGTTGTACCCGGACTTTGCCGATAGCTTTATGCAGCAGATCGAAACCATGAAGGTTGGCGATGGCCTGAGTGAGGATACCGATATGGGGCCGGTCGCACATCTCGGACGAATTGAGGCATTGCAAGGCCTGGTCGATGATGCCACAGAGCGGGGCGCCAGGCTGTTGACCGGGGGATTGAGGCGTAAAGGCAAAGGATATTTTTTCGAGCCGACGGTATTGTCCGAGGTGCCTGACGATGCGCAGATTATGCAGGTCGAACCCTTTGGCCCGGTTGCCGTTTTGAATCCGGTCGCCTCTCTGGATAAGGGTATCGAAATGGCGAACAGCGTTCCTTACGGTCTGGCAGCTTACGCTTTTACCCATTCTGCCGCAAATGTTGATCGACTGATCAACGAGATGGAGGCAGGTAATTTGTCGATCAACACTCTTGAAGCATCATTGCCTGAAACGCCGTTTGGAGGAGTGAAAGCCAGTGGTTATGGGCGTGAAGGCGGTGATGAAGGCCTCCTGCATTACACAGTCGTGAAAAACGTCATGCACCGCATCGGCATCTGAATGTGCCAGTTGGAGACTGGTCGGCGCGAACCGCCCCAGTTCCCGGAAACTGCAGCCAAACACTCAGGATTTCAGCCCGCACTGGTTGAACCCTGATTGGATTATCTCTTTTTCCTGTTCCGTTAATTGCAGCAGCGGCGGGCGTACTGGACCGCCAGCCTGGCCAAGCAGCTCCTGCCAGTATTTCTGCTGTGCCTGGGGTTTGCCGCCGGGGCGAGTCTCCCGAAGAGCTTTCCGGACCGGCTCAAGGCTGTCACGCACCTGCCTGGCTTCATGGATTTTTCCGGCCAGGGCCAATTGGGTATATTCGTGCATGCGCAAGTCATTATGGGTTTGCAGCAGATAGGGCGGCGAGGAACACAGATACAGCTGCCAGCCCAATTCAACCATGTTGTCTAGCCACTCGTCCTCGGACGCAGTACTCACCAGAATCCGGTCGCCGGCCAGCACGGTGAGCTCACGATACATGTCTCTTGGAACCGAGTATTTAATGGCGATAATGTTGGGAAGCTCGGCAATCCGCGCACAGAGTTCGGGGCTCATCAAGTAACCGGAATCAGGATGACTCCACATGGCAATTCCAATATCCACACGCTCGCAGATTTCCCGGTAGTAGTTGTAGAGCGTGTCGTCCCGATCGTGAATGAAATGCAGCACGGGCGCGTGGACGACAATATAGTCAGCACCAACAGCTTGCGCATGACCTGCCAGTTCTATGACCGTATCAAAGTTCTGGTCGGAACAGGACATGATGGTGCCGGCTCGGCCATTGCAGGCTTCAACCGCAACCTCGAAATTACGCTTGCGCTCATCCAGAGACATGGAAAAGTACTCGCCCTGCTTGCCAGCGATAAATAAGCCCTGGACTTTCAGGTCCTCGATCCAGTGGTTGATGTTGCTGCGCAGGCCGTCTTCGTCTAGTGAATAATCGGGCTTCATCGGATTGAGGGCGGCCGCCCAGATGCCTTTCATGTGTTCTCGGGAATAGTCCTTGGCCTGGTTTTTCTTGTATTTCATTTTTCTTGTGGGGCTCGAAGCAGGCAGGGTTCGGATTACTGGTCTTCCCAAAAGCCAATCATGCACTGGAGTTGTTTACAGGTGATTGTAGTTTGACCGGATTGCTGCCAGAGTTCAATTCGAAATGGCTGAATTGGATATAAGAGAGACGGATAGCCGGTCATATCCGCTTCCGAGGATCCGGTTCTGAACTTGTGCGATGAATTTTACCCGTGAATCACAAAACGTATAATGGCTATTGGGCTTCATGCATTCATCAGAGCCTCTTCATTGGAGTGGCATTCCCCAGAGGCCATTTTCAGCATCGCAAGAAACTCGGAGGCAGCCGGTGACAGAATGCCCGCTCTCCGGTAGGAGACTCCGATTGGGCTTTGCGTTATGTTCAGTCCGCAATTCACAATGGCCAGTTCACCGTTGGATATTTCGCTTTGCACGACATGTACTGGAAACACGCCAATCATGTCTGTAGCGAGCAGCAAGGAGCGATTGGCCAGAAAGGAGATGCATTCAACCGGGTGTGATGGGGGAGTGAGTCCCTGATCAAAGAAGGCGCTGTCGATTTGCCTGCGCAGCGTAGTCTGCGTCGGCGGAAGTATCCATTGATGCTGGTTCATCTCGTCAAAGGAGACGGACTCCTTGCTGGACAGCGGATGCGACTTGCGGCACACCACGACAATTCTCTCGTCACACAGGATTTCCTGGGTAAAATCTTCCCGGTAGCGAAATTCGGTCAAGCGGCCGACAACCATGTCCAGCTCGCCGGAATGCAGAAGGGGCATCAGGAAATCGTTGGTGCCGTCCCTGACCACGATACTGACTTTAGGGCGTTGTTGGCGTAAAAATACGATAGCGCGTGGCAGAACCTGTGCGGAGGCCGCAAGTAGCGTGCCGACCACGATTCTTCCTCCAAGGCCCTCGCTCAGATCATCGATATCCTGGGCCGCAGCCGATATCTGTGCAAGGATGAGTTTGCCATGCTTAATCAGTGCTTCTCCGAATTGAGTTGGAATCACCCCCCGATTGGTGCGCTCGAATAACAAAACATTGAAGTCCGACTCAAGGTCCTTCAGCAGCTTGGTAGCAGCGGGTTGGGAAATGCTGATTTCCTCCGCGGCATGGAGAATGCTACTGTGCCTGGAAATGGCCACCAAAAGGCGCAATTGCTTTAGCTTGAGGCGTGTTAAAATCCGTTGAGTGATCTTGGCGTGACGATCAATTGCATTCGCTTTGATATTCATATAAAGTATATCAAATTCACCAATCATGACTTGTATTGTATATCAAGTTGTAAAGATAATTTACCCTGTGCATAACCCGATCTTCACTGGAACCCGGCCGTCATGAACTGCAATCCCAGGTATCAGCCCTTCAATTTTGAACAATGGATTGAAGATAACCGGGATTTTCTGAAACCGCCTGTGGCCAACAAGCAGTTGTTTGACGAAAAGACTGGCATGGTGATCATGATCGTTGGCGGTCCGAATACACGGGTTGATTTTCATGACGACCCGGTGGAGGAATTCTTCTATCAACTGCAGGGCGACATGGTGCTCAAGATTGCCGAGGGCGGCGAGATTTTTGACGTGCCGATACGGGAAGGAGAGGTTTTTCTGTTGCCGCCGCACGTGCGCCATTCACCACAGCGTCCGGTTGCTGGTTCGATCGGTTTGGTCGTTGAGGGACAGCGCAGAAAAGGAGATGTTGACGGGTTCGAGTGGTTCTGTTTCGCGTGCGGTGAAAAGGTGCATCGCGTGGAACTGGAGATTGTCGATATCGTACAGGACCTGCCGCCTCTTTTTGATGCGTTCTACCGCAGTGCAAAAGATCGAACCTGTGGCAAGTGCCTTGAAATACATCCCGGCAAGGAACCGCCGAGAGACTGGGTAAAACTCTAGAAAACATACTGAAAAACTGAGGATTCAATGATGACAAAATTTATGAAAACCCACAAAACAATGAAATGTCTTTCGATGATCGCGGCAGTGTTGCTTGCAGGCCTGTCGACGGTTGCCTGGTCGAAGGATTTCCGTCTGGGCCTGCTGACGCCTCCACCCCACATATGGACCAAGGCGGCAGAATCATTTGGCGCAGAACTGAATCAGAAGTCTGGCGGGGCACATACAGTACAGGTTTTTCCGTCCCGACAGCTGGGCAACGAAGCGCAGATGCTGCAGCAGTTGCAGTCGGGCGCCCTGGATATGGCGTTCATGACGGTAGCGGAAGTTTCCAACCGCGCTCCGGACTTTGGCGCCTTCTACGCTCCGTTTCTAGCTCAGGATATTGGGCATGCTGCTCGTATCCTTCGTTCGGATGCCGCCAAGGGCATGCTCGAGCAACTGCCGCAGCAGGTGGGGGTTGTCGGCATTGACTATGGCATGGCCGGACTGCGCCAGATCCTGAGTCGCGGTGAAGTGAACAGCCCCGAAGACTTGGTCGGCAAGAAGTTGAGAATTACCCCGTTTGACCCAATCCTCGACTTTTACAACATTCTGGGTGCGGCGCCTACGCCCATGCCGCTGCCTGCAGTCTATGATGCCCTGGCGAATGGACAGGTCGATGCAATCGACATGGACAGCGAGTTGATCTGGAAGTTGAAATATTATGAACATGCGCAGACCATTATTCATTCCAACCACATGATGTTCCCGATGGTCGGACTGGTTTCTGCCAAGGTCTGGGCGGGTCTGGGTGATGAGGATAGGGCCATGATTACCGAGATTATGCGAAAGTATCTGGGCGAGGTTCTGGATACTTATGTCGAAAACGATCCGGTCTGGATTGAACAGGTCAGGGGAACGGACAAAGCATTCAAGCAGGTCAGTCCTGAATTCTTCGGGGATGCACCGCAACAGTGGGATGAAATATGGAGCAAACGTTCGTCCATGCTAGGCGCAATACGGGACGTTGCCGCATCAACTGCCAACTAGAATCCTTGGCATTTCGGGCCTGGAACCAGTCCTTCGACCCGGCCCATCTTGCAGCAAATTCCGCAACAGTCCTGCTGAAGAAGGCAGGGCTGTTGCGTTTTTCATAGGTAAATTCGCTTGTCATTCCTCAGAAGGGCATCGGCAGCATGGGCAAGGATTGAGATTGTACTTGCAACGTCTTTTGCTGGGGCAATAACCGCGCTAATACTGCTGAATGTCGTAACGCGCGCCCTGGATCGATCAATCTACTGGGTTGACGAAGCAGCAATCTATGCCATGGCCTGGATGACGTTCCTGGCGGCATCGTCGAGCGTTCATTATGGTCACTCTGTAGCGGTTTCGCTGCTGGTTGATTTCACGCCTGAAAGAATAGGTAAAATCGTCGCGAGGTGCGCCGACTTTTGCGTTTTCCTGTTTGCGGCTGCCATGGTAGCTTTCTGCTGGCGCTGGTATCGCCCTGATGCGTTGATTGCGGCCGGGTTCGATGTGGGCGCATTTCAAGGCAGCACTTTCAATTTCATCTATGCAGAACCAACCACGCTCCGAATAAACAAGGCATGGATATGGTCGGTGATGTGGCTCTTCTCATTCGGGATGATATTGCATTCGGCGGCAAACCTGACTTTGAAATTCGACTCCCATAGAAACACAAAATCATTGGATCCTGTACAGTGACTCCATTGATTTTTTGTCTGTTGCTATTCGGCACCGTTCCCATTGCGATTGTGCTTGCCTTGTCTGCGATTGTATACATTGCTGAGAGCGGCAATTTGATCCTGTTCGACAGCTTTGCGCAACAGATGTTTTCCGGGCTTGAGAATTACGGACTGCTGGCTATACCCCTGTTCATGCTTACCGGCGAGCTGATGAATGCGGGCGGGATTACTGAAAGACTGATCAGGGTAGCACGAGTGTTCGTTGGTGGTTTTCGCGGTGGACTGGCATGGATCAATATCGTCTCGAACATGTTTATGGCGGCAATCATTGGCTCGGCCGTATCCCAGATTGCAATCATGTCCCGCGCAATGGTTCCTGCCATGGCTGAGGAAGGGTACGATCCAGGCTTCGCGGCGGCTACGACCGCTGCCGGAGGCTTGCTTGCTCCCGTTATACCGCCTTCCATGCTATTTATCATCTATGGTGTACTGGCGCAGATACCCATAGGTGACATGTTTCTGGCCGGCATTATTCCCGGGGTGATGATGTTTCTGGGGTTTGCGGCGGTAATCACAATACTGGGATGGACATCACCGTTTCCGCGCAAAGACTGGATGTCGGCGCGGGAATCAGTAAAGGCATTGATTGAATCCCTGCCAGCCGCATTGATCCCGGCCTCCATCATAGTGGCAATTTTGTTTGGTGTTGCTACCCCCACTGAATCAGCGGCCATAGCTTCAGTGATCGCGTTTTTGCTGGGCAAGTTTGTCTACCGGCATCTCAAGGCGTCGGATTTGAGAACAGTCTTCGTTCGCACTGCGCGGAATTCGGCTCTGGTGATTTTCATGATTGCGACGGCCAATGTTTTTGGCTGGGTCATCATTTATGAGGCCATACCGCAGAAACTTGCAGCACTAATAACTGTCATAACCGCTGATCCATTCATGTTCTTGCTGATCGTGAATGGAGTGCTGCTTTTGGTGGGCATGCTGATTGACGGCATTGCAGCAATCATACTGGTGACTCCCATTCTGCTGCCGATCGCCATGGGTTCCTATGGAATAAGCCCATATCAATTTGGCGTAGTCATCAGCATCAACCTGATTCTCGGGCTTTTGACGCCGCCGGTTGGCGTCGGCCTGTATATTGCATCGGCCATGTCAGAGGTAAAGCCTGTCCAGATTTTCAGGGCATTATGGCCGTTTTTGCTGGCTACCCTGATTGTTCTACTGCTATTGAGCCGGTTTCCCGGTCTTTCCACATCTCTGATCTGATGAATCCAGCCCGAAATCGTCAATTCGTTACCGGCAGACTGAGCGTTAGCTTGGCGAGTGTGGCTGTTTCCATGCCCAAGTTCCCCCCATCGGAATGACGAACCGTGTTGATATGTGCCTAGACTGGCCTGCTCTGGCTCGGTTTCCCGGTCCCATCGACCGTCTCCAGTTCGCCGGATAGATCGTTCGCACCATTGCTTTCAGCTGATGTTTCAGGACTTTTGAAATCGTCCATGGAAGTTTCAGAAACAGACGATGCTCAAACTGTATCGCCATCGCACTCAGTCGCAGAGTGAATATGGTCAATGACCGGATGAACAACATTTGTTATCTCCCGATCAACGGATATAACTGTGATGGGGATTAGGACCGCCGGTATCGGAGGGGAATATTATGGACAACGAAAAGTGAACTGTTTGGTTCATGACTACCTCAAAAGCAATGCTAGTTTGAGTAAGGATCATGCAGGTGAGGGTGTTACCACGCCTCATCTCTCGCAGACGTGTAATTCAGAAAACAATAATCCGGTATTACACATGTGTTGTCAAAATAAAACCATGCAAATTTGTCTTTGCCTTCATTTTTTGTTTCCTTTTTTGTATACGTGAGTGTTTACTTCTGTGTTGCATATAAACTACAATATATGGTCGAATTGAAGCAGACAGCAACCTTTCGAAAATGGTTGAACAAGCTACGCGACAAGAAGGCGGTCGGCCTGGTCGCGTCCCGGTTGAGTCGTCTGGCATATGGCCATACAGGGGATGTCAAGTCGGTGGGAGGGGGAGTGAGCGAACTTCGCATTCACTACAGCCCAGGTTACCGGATTTACTTCCAGAGGCGGGACAATGCAATTATCGTCCTGCCCTGTGGGGGTAACAAAGACTCTCAGGCTCATGATATCAAGACCGCAAGGAAGCTGGCCAGCAACTGTGAGGAACCATGACTGAAAAACTGACAACATTCGACCCGGCCGAGCATCTGGACTCGAGCCTTTCCATTGCCGCCTTCATGGAAGATGCCTTCGAATCGGGCGATCCGGCCTATGTCAACCATGCCCTGGGTGTTGTCGCACGGGCCAGGGGAATGACGGAGATCGCCAGACAGACCGGCCTGTCCCGTGAACAACTTTACCGTTCGTTCAGCAGAGAGGGCAATCCGACATTGAGATCGACGCTTGCCGTGATGAAGGCACTCGGAATCAGGATCTCTGCCAAGCCGGCAATGGGGGAGTAATAACAAGGGGAATAGGTCAGGAAGCCAGATCAATCCGACTCAATTCATTCCGGGATAACTCCAGACATGCCGTGGAAGACAGGGTACGGTCAGAATCTTCATGATGCCTGTGCGGGCATCAGCACCTTTGCACGATTTCCTCAATCTTCTGGCCAACCGCATGGCGCGCATTGCCTGGGCGGTACTGACCAGGAATCAGGTCAGTTTGCCATCGAATCCCGATCAGGTCTTCATCCTGCTTGCCAAGCCTGCCCCGTTGCAAGCCCGGGCATTCGAATTGCTCGAAATCGATCTGCCATAAACGTTGCCATATAAAAGCCAGGCTGAACCCCGCGAATTTCGGATGAAAGCCTTATGCTGTATGGACTCGTGCACTTCACCTCCCAATGAAGTTCCGTCTAAGCGACTTGATTTCCGGGCATACGCTCACAACACGGTGTTGTCCAATGGGAAATGTGAGCCTGAACAAGGAGGGGTATTCCATTATTCCAGGATTGGAAAACGCTCACTCACAATTAGAATAAATAAAATCCAACATCTACCTCAGCCCCTGTCGGTCGAGTAGTGGTGATTCTGGTGAATATTGTCTGGAATTTCCGGGCAATTCCAGCACCTGGCCTAGGTCGAGTCGAATTACGGTGAGTAGCCTGATGCCCTTTTTTGGATTGGAAATGGCTGGAGATACGACAGTAAGCTTGGCCCCGACACTACAGGGTCTCCAGCCATCTGCAGAACCTGGGCATGCTCGGATATAATCCCCTGACTGCTATATGGGTCATTCTCAAGGGCAATGCGGCTGAAATCCTCAGGAAAAACGCGTAAAACAACTCACGACATCTCCTCATATATGGGGTGAGCAATTACGCTATAGATTGATGCGTTTCAAGTGCTCCAGGAAATCCTGCGGATTCTTGTATCCATAGAAGTTGAAGTCGCCCAGAACCGAACCATTCTGATCCAGAAATATCATTGCCGGAGGGCCGAATACACTGAAGCGTTTTTTGAGGGCATTTGCATTGGCGTTATTTGGATCCGTGACATCCACCTGCAATGCGATAAAGCGGCTTTCAACTTCCGTGGCAACCAGACTGTCCTGGAATGTGGATTCTTCCATCCTCAGGCAGTCAACACACCAGTCAGCGTAATAATCCACAATGATTCCTCGACCGCTTGAAGCTGCCTGCATGAGAGACTGTTCAAGGTCGCTCTCGTCTGCAATACGGTCAAACAGGTGCACACTGGACACTTCTGATGTATTGCCTGAGCCACCCGTGAAGAGGTTTTCCGGAATTGGACGCAGCAAATCCCGTTGTCCCATGAATCCGCCGATCAGTGCACAGGTTCCCCACACCAGAAGTACCACTCCCAGGCCCTTGAGGACGATTTTGAACTGGTGCCTGGCCGTTCCCGTTTCCGAATGCATTTGCATCAAGGCATAGCCGACAATGATCAGGTAGGCACCCCAGATTAGCAGGATCGGGATTTGCGGCAATGTCTGCAGGAGGTAGATTGCCACGGCGATCAGCAGAATGCCAAACAGGGATTTTATCGATTCCATCCAGGCACCGGCCTTGGGAAGCAGATACCCGGCCCCGAGCCCAATGGCGATGAGTGGCAAGCCCATGCCGAGAGCCAGGACGGCCATGGTTTGCGCACCGAGCATAGGATCGCCTGAAGCGACTGCTATTCCCAATACCGAGATCAATACCGGCGAGACGCAAGCACCAATGATCAGTGCAGAGACGAGTCCCAACAGGAACACCAACGGGATGGAGCCGGTCAAACTACCTGATTTTTTCTGGATTCTGGACTGCAGTCCACTCGGTACCTGTAACTCATACAGGCCAAACATGGATAGCGCCATCAATACCAGAAGGCCCGAGAGGGTTCCGATCGCCCAAATATTCTGAAAATAGGCTTGGAGCTGGCCCCCGGTTGCCCCTGCGAGTACCCCCATCCCAGTATAGGTCACCATGGTTCCCAGTACATAGGACAACGAGAGCGAACCTGCCCGTAAGCGGGTGATTTTCTCGCCTTGACCGGCAATCACGCTCGAGAGAATCGGGATCATTGGCAGCACGCAAGGCGTGAAGGTCAGCAGGATACCGGCAATGAAGGCGCCAGAGAGTATCGCAATCAAGGAATGGTCTTCTGTTGATTTTCCAGTTGAAGAGGGAGTTGCAGTATCGGCAGCCATGGCTGGTGCGATGAGGCTGAATTCACGGGTGACAGGTGGATAGCAGATCGCACCTTCCGCACAACCCTGATAGGCCAGGGTGACTAGAACCTCTCCGCCCGGACTGTCAACCGGCCGGTTTGCCGAGAAGGAGAAATCGGTTCGATAGACATCGGTGCTTCCAAACGTGGGATCCTCGTATTTTTCGGGGGTTTGAGGTATCGATACTGCAAGCGGCTTGTCGCCGAGCATCACTCCGATTTTGTCCCTGTACAAATAGTATCCCGGTTCAACCACAAAGTTGCCGGATACAGTCTGTGCATCGATGGACAGGTTTTCGATCTTGAAAGCGTCCTCAACCCTGAGAAATTCCGGTTGAGAGAACGACTTGGCAAGCAGGTCACGCAATAGGTTTACATCCCCGGTTTTCGCTTGTTGGGCCTGAGCAGGCGGGCTTGCAGCCGTGGTTCCGGGTGTCGTTTCGCCTGCGACGAGCCGGATTGCTTGACCTGTCTTGATGAAGCGGGTGTTGTTGGTGATCGGTGCATAACAGACGCCAACTGGCTCATTGCAGCCTTGGCCCTCTGCGATCAGGGTGAATTCACCATCGTTGCCCGTAACGTCAATAAGCACCGAGAACTCATCTTCATAAACTTCCGTTACCCCGAACAGCGGATCATCCTTGCTGGTGCCCTGCGGATATTGCTGGATCACGAGGGAATAGCCGGCATCATCGACTGCAAACTTGAACTTGTCCCGGTACATGTAGTAATTCCCGGCGATCGTCCATGTCGCCTGAATTGCGGATGGATCAACTGGCATAAGCTCGAATTGAAAGGCCTCGTCTTCAGGCAGCAATTCGGAGTCATCAAGTCCCTGTGCTGAAATCACCCCGGACAGCAAGTGCAGAAGCAGCAGTGCCAGATAGAGATGTCGGAGTTTTTCGAGCATGCGTTTAGTATCCGGAGTTCCTAACCAGCTTGCTGCAGGACTTGTAGAACAGGTCAAAAATTTCCGGACCATCGATTTCCATGATCTGGTCAATGACCCATTTATTGGTTTGGTCTTCGCCGAGAATATCGCGGATACGGGACCCGAGCAGACGATACATTTCATAGCCAGGCTGCTGGTCGACATACTTGAAGCCGGCCAGAGAATTTGTGGCATGGTTCAGGGCATTTACGGTCTCTTCCATGTCGGGTTGCCTGTCGAGCAGCTCTACTGTGTTTTCTGCATAGTGTCTCAGGCAGTTCAGGGAGAGCGAGTTGATGAACTCATTTCGGTCGTCTTCAGGGAATTTCTCGTGGACAAGCCGGTCCGACAGGTGAATCTGGAAGAATAAGTATTCCCGGATGACAGCCAGGCGCTGTTCATCGTTGACATAGACGAAATCCTGCTGATGGAGGTTTTTGGCGGCGGACAGCGCAATGCGCCAGCAGATGGCTGAGAATGCATTCGCTAGTTCACTTATTGAAACTGTCCGGTCGTGCGTTTTCCAGGCAGTGCGAATTCGCGCTTTTTGTAGCATATTGTGACTTGAACTGGTCTTGTGGAAATTCTAACTGATATCTTTGAAGCCAGATACAGCCATTCAGTTGCCTGATTTCAATCTACTTCAATCGCTAGCACGAAGCATGGCGCAGCCTGCAATGATTCGCCGTGTCGAGAATTCTAATCAATGTACCTATTTGAAGAAGCGCTTGCGGTGTTGACCGCATTCAGACTTTTATGAGGAAGGAAAATCCCACAGCCAAGCAGGCCATTTGTACCGAGACCATTTTCCTGAATGCGGAGCGATTCATCGGGCTCAAGATCGGCAAGCAGCACACTTCTGGCCAGGATATTTTGATCCCTGAGTGAAATTTCATGGGCAAGACCGCATAGTAATTTTTTCGGTACTACCCCAATTCTGGAAAGCAGGCGGATCACGTTTTCCTCGAAGGCCAGTTCATCTTCTACCTGATGGGCATCCATTGAACGCGTGAATACGGTGCTTGAAGGAAACAGGCTATGTTGCACAATTTCTCTGACAAGGATTGAACAGCCTGCAACCATGAGTTCTTTTCCCACTAAAGCCCGGGCATCATCAACACGGTGGATGGGTAATCTGATATATAGTCGGGTACGATGAGAGAGCTGTATCATGTCACCCGAATCAAGAGAGGGGCGAATCCATCCGTTCGCTGAAGAGGCCGAATGAATTGAGTGGATAGCAGCCTGCGGCTCATCGATTATCCAAGGCAGAAAATTCAGAATCTGCTCGCGAAGCTCCCAAGCATGGTCAATGGGTATTTCGCGACAAGCGATCCGAAAAGCACAATCCTGTACCTGCTCACGAGTCCGGAGGGATTGATCCTGTGTATCTTCTTGCCAAAGCATGTGGAGTTATGCATTATTTATAACATCAAGTGAATTACTGTCAACTGGATGAACATATTTGACATTGATGCGATCTAAACTGCGAAATCTGAGATGCAAAAAGCGACCATCCAAACTAGATAGTCAGGCAGCACGTGCAGCATGATTGCATTTCATAATTGATCTGGGGTCTACATTTTTCATCATCCTGCTTTAATTCATCGTGCTGTTCTGATACCTTTCCAAAATGACCGCCATTTCCGCCTTCGGTCGCCTTTGCCTTCTGATAAATTCCATCAGGCTCGGAATCCCCGGTTCATAACAGAGTAATGGAACTTCTTCTTCTGTTTTGTCGGTAACAGAAATTTTCCAGATATAGCCGATATGCAGCAATTTCTGCATGGTCACCTGAATCGTGTCATGGGTAGCTGATTCCTCCTGTTTCTGCAAAAATACCCTGACTTTATCCGCTAATTCATGGACCTGAATGGGCTGATTGTCGTTTTCTGCAAAAGCATCACCGATATCCGCAGCCAATGGCACTAGCCCCATCTTATCCAATTCATTGTGGCGAAGAATGTATATGTTCGAACAATCAGCAATCACTTCATCTTTAACCGTCGAGAGGGTTTCCATGGTTACTCTCCGTGAACCCGTCATCGCCAGTTGACCGGCAATGCAATTCCCCCATATCTGGATAAAGTAAGGGTAGCAGTGAGCACGGTCAATGACTTCCACAAGGGCTTCTTCAACGCAAGCCACCTGACAAGATTCCAGAGGTTTGGACAGTGCTTTGTGGGCATCATCCACCGAAAGGCGGCCCAGAGGAAATATTTTGCTTTTATCCCAAAAGGAAGCACTAGCTTGACTCAATGCAGTTTCAAGATTTGGAGTGCCTGCTAGCACGAGAAAAAATGGGAAATTCTCTGCTCGGACATTTTGGCTCGCATTCAGAAGAACGTATCCGATATCAGGAGGTAGCATGTGTGCCTCATCGATGATCAAGATAAAGGGTTTTTTTTGGGATTTTTCCGATAATAAATTTTGGAGTGCAAGCATCTCTGTAGTGTGGCTCAAGCTCGTACTTACAGAAGCCATGCCGATATTGGCTGATGCAGTAACATCATCAAATAGCTTCAGGGCTTTCCTGAAAAGGCCTTGATCATTGCCCACGATCAGTCCAGCCAGTTGCGCTAGATCCTTGAATTGTGAGGGCGTGACCCACAAAATATCCAGTTTGTCTCCAACCGCTTTCAGAGTTGCTTCCTGCAAATACCGTAACAATGCGGTTTTACCATTGCCGCGCGGGCCATAGATAATCATATTCTGATCCGAAGGGTATTTTCGTATCAAGAGGTCGACACTGTCCTGAAAATATTTCTCTTCTTGCTCCCGCCCAGCGAGATATGGCGGGATTCTTCCATCACCCGCATGAAATAGAAATTTCAGTTTTGCGTCAGATTCGAGCATCGTAATCCTGGATATTTATTTGTTCAGTTTTTCTATTTTTCTTTCTAAAAATATCCTTATAAAGCAAGCATGATCACTACAGGTACTTGAAATTGTTCTGGACATATCCGAGTATAACAGAACAATAAATTACTGCCGCTTTAGAAGGGTTTTGCGTTATCTGAAAGTGTTTGACATGGCGGCCATTTTCAAGCCCTGGAAATTCCCCTTGCCCCAGAATAAGACTCGATAAAGTCGGTTCCTGCTGCTTTTTGGGCATTTTCGAGCGTTATCGCAAGTTCTTTACCCCAATTTAAAAAAGATCCAAAAAAAAGCACCGAAAACTGTGATTAACCCCATGTTTATATTTGATAATTCATGAATTGAATCCTTGCATCCTCATCTTGCAACTCCATTAGCTGCAATTTTGTCGCAAGATGAATATTGCAATCAAATCCAGTCAGCAGCTCTGATATCAGCCCTGACATCGCGGAAATTTGCTCCAATGCGAAACCCTCCTTTAGTAGATGCAGGTCCCGTAGATATAGGTCCCGCCATTCCCATCTACGGCAGATTAGAACATGCCGATTCGCTCGTTAAAGCGAATGCGATAAAGGAGTCGTTTCACTTTTTTTGATTCCGAATCGGTATAGGCATGTCTGCAATGCACAATGTTATTACACAAAATACCTTCGCCTTTAGCCAGGAGTATTGTCATCTTCCCGAGAAGAGGACCCGATAGTAACGCGTTAAGAGTCTCAATTGCTTGGGAAACTTTTGGGTCTTGCTTCCAAATAATATGATGTTTACGCTGGGTAAAGCGCATATAGAGGTGGTCATTTTCATCCAATGAATAAACGGGTCCTTCAAAGGCATCACGAAGAGTTTGTCCTTGGTCAATATTCTCTGGGATTTTTAACGTATCAGGCAGGCTTAAACACGCGATGAGATCGGGTGCTTGTTCCTGCATTTGAATATACAGCATCTCATGATCGATCAAACTGTTTTCACCTCCAGATTCTGCCGGATTCACGCAATGCATAACAAAACTTCGAACCTTACGGTTCTCGGGGTAGTAATATCCATCGGTATGCCAGTTCAAGGGTTTTGTTGTATAAGGAATATAGCGGCTGAAATTTTCCGGATCTTGTGTTCGGTCAGTAATGCAGGAGATATGATTCTTTCCAGATTCAGGATTCCCGATTGTCGACACCAAGCCTAACTGTCGGCACAGGGCCATGATTGCTTGCGGTGATTCGGAATATTCCGGGTTCAGTCGATACAACACGAAGTTTCGCCTCTGAACCTGCTCGACCAAGTGGTTATATTCATCTTCCCTGATCCTGAATGGATCGGCTATGTTTACTGGTGTATTCGTGTATTCGGCCCCATATCCATTCAGCTTTTGTTTTTTCCAGGACAGAAATTGCCGGTTGTTTGAGAATGCCCCCGAAGCGGCTGGTGAAGAATCCATCGGCGTGTCCCCGTGTGCCGGGCGCAATTAAGGCTTGTAACTTCTCAACTCGCGTCGTTCGATCATGCGCCCCCACCATAAATTGTAAGGGTGGACCAGGTCGGTGGACGAGCTGCCATTGACCAGCTCTCTTTTCTGATTGTGCCAGCCAAACAAGCCATAACGAAGATTCAGGACATCATCAGGAGAATGTGACGAAGACTGATTGAGGACAATTTCTGCCATGTTTGAAGATCGATATCCCACAGAGCAGTAAAAGACCACTTTGCGGCTGCGGATGCTGTCGCCATATCGGCTCAGAAATTCCTGTCCCGACATTTTCGGGTCAATCCGGACTGCCCCTTCAATGCGGCTGACCTTGAACTCGGATTCTTCGCGCACATCAAACAGCGAGACTTGCTCCCTTGAATTGTTGAGCATGCCCTCAAGTTGATCGGCACTGATATGGACTACATCGGGATACTGTTGGCGAATTTTTTCCTGCTCCCTGACCAGATCGGCCTTGACCGGCAGGTGAAGCAAGCCAAATACGATCACGCAGAACACCAGCGTGAATTTCCATTTGCAGGATCGGGGTTCAGCAATGCTGCTGACAGGACTTTGGATTCTATTCATTGTGATTGAGGAATTATCGGCAACGTGCACGCTCATTGCCGCAATTGCACACATGATCGTCTCAGCCGCCAGTTTGGTTTGCAGCTTGCTCGCCTGACTCGCACCATTAAATCTCAAAACCAGGGTTTGTGTCTATCAAGCGGATACAGCCGCACCATCTCGGCTATCAATTACTTTGTCCCGATTCTTGCGTTTCGAGATTGAAACCCGATGACGCAAAAGACAGAAACAATTGCACAGGAATCATTCGCTGATAATCGGGCATTGCCCCTGATTCACTGGAACCGAAGCTAGGCGGTATTGTGCCATACACCGGCATCAGTCAATCCTCTCGCCGCGCGGCCGTCAAATCCAGGCCGCAGATCAGGCTTTGCTGTCCTCCTGTTGTTGGCTCCAGGCCTCGGGTAATTCAATGCCATCACCGAATAGATAGGATTCCATTTGCTGGATGAGGTATCTTTTGTGTTCCCGGTCCCGGGGATTCAACTTGTATTCGTTGATCAAGATGGTTTGCTTGCCAAGCCAGTCCTGCCAGGCCTCAGAGGAAATTTCTTCAAAGATGCGTTGTCCCAACTCGCCCGGCCAGGTTGGCTTTTCAAGCCCTTCAGCCATTTTTCCCAGTTTTCTACAGTTCACCATTCGAGTCATTTTGCTATCCATCACTCGTTATTCTTCAGTATATTATGGCATGATTCGCGATTTGAAGATAAGCATTGCATTGATCAGGATGAGTCATGGTTCTGATCCGAATCCTCAAAGTGAACTGACAAATCGGTTCCACAATTCCCAAAAAAGAAAAAAATTCCCGGTAACTCAATCTGGATTGTAGTTGAAAGTCCATTCGGGCATCAAATCTATCCCGCTCACTTTGCGGATGAATGATGCCGTGAATCAAGAGCAGGCCCGAACAAAGCACATGGATAAATTAATAGCAACTGGCGGCAAACCCCTAATGGGGGAGATAAGCATCTCGGGGGCAAAGAATGCTGCATTGCCACTCATGATATCTTCCTTGCTGACAAGAGAGGCGACAGTAATCAGCAATGTTCCCCATCTCAATGACATCACCACGACGATGGAGTTATTGGGTCAAATGGGTGTTGAGTTGCAGGTCGATGAGAAAATGGCTATTGAAGTCAATGCCTCGACCTTGAACAGTGCAGTCGCTCCTTACGGATTGGTTAAAACCATGAGGGCATCTATCCTGGTGCTGGGGCCTCTGCTTGCTCGATACGGTCGGGCAGAAGTATCTCTACCCGGAGGCTGTGCCATAGGATCCCGTCCCGTGAATCTTCATCTTAAGGGGCTTGAGGCCATGGGAACGGATATCATTTTTGAGGGTGGGTACATCAAGGCAAAGGCGAAGCGCCTCAAGGGAACAAGAATATTCATGGACATGATTTCGGTCACCGGAACTGAAAATCTCATGATGGCTGCAACGCTCGCCAAAGGCACCACGGTGATTGAGAATGCCGCAAAAGAACCGGAAATAGTTGATCTTGCCAGTGCCTTGAACGAAATGGGTGCAAGGATAGAGGGTGCAGGCACTGATCAGATTGTGATTGACGGAGTCGAAGAATTGGGGGGCACTCATCATCGGGTAATCCCCGACCGCATTGAGGCTGGAACATTTTTGCTGGCTGCTTTGGTGTCGGGAGGGAAAATCAAGCTGAGGGATGTGCAGCCTCATCACATGGAGGCGGTATTGGGCAAGCTGGTTGAGGCCGGAGCTGTGATTGAGGTCGGAGAGGACTGGGTCTCTCTGGAATCGCCAGAGGATCCCATCCAGCCGGTTGGCATCAGGACTTCCCCTTATCCCGGTTTTCCCACCGATATGCAGGCGCAGTTTGTTTTGCTCAACTCCGTGGCCGATGGAATATCGACTGTGGTCGAGACGGTTTTTGAAAATCGCTTCATGCATATTCATGAATTAAGGCGGATGGGTGCCAATATTGAGCTGGATGGAAATACCGCGGTTATACAGGGAGTGAGCCAGCTTAATGGTGCACCGGTGATGGCAACGGATCTCAGGGCATCAGCCTGCCTGGTCCTGGCGGGTTTGATTGCGCAGGGCGAGACCACGATCGACCGAATTTACCACATTGATCGGGGTTATGAGTGTATCGACGAAAAACTGGCGCAAATTGGCGCCAGCATCAAGAGAATTCCAGGCGGAAGTTTTGCCAATCATGTGGATAAGAGTCTTTGATACCTTTATCCATGGATTGATTTGTGGACATACAATCTTCTAAAGAGTGATATTACTATTTCTAACCGAGCGGAATTCAGTAGCAGACATTAAAGATGAAAATCGAGATAAAACAGCTTGGGGTAATTGGAAAGGCCGAATTTACGCTGGCTGATCTAACTATTATTTGTGGTGAAAACAATACTGGAAAAACATATGCAACATATGCCTTGTATGGTTTTCTGGATTCCTGGAATAGGTATTTTTCAATCAAGATATCAGACCGGGAATTTGATGGCCTTTTGAATGAGGGAAGTATTCAATTAGATCTCCAAAGCTATATCAGTGACGCAAGAAAGATCGTGAAATCAGGCTGCAGGAGATATTCCGAGCGTCTTCCCCATGTTTTTGCATCGTCCGAAAAGCGCTTCAAAGACAGTCAATTTCTAGTACATCTGGATTTCAAGACAATTCAGCCAACTTCTAGATATACCCGCTTAATGGGGGCGGCGAAGACAGACTTATTTTCGATCAATAAGCATTCCGATTCATCTTTCGTCACCATATCACTTCTTGTTGAAAAGAAGAAATTGAAAATTCCCGAAGAACTGTTACGCGAAGTCATCAGCACTGCCATCAAGGATATCATTTTCGGCCATTATTTCCCACAGCCTTTCATAGCAAGTGCGGAAAGAACAGGCGCCGCAATATTTCGCAACGAGCTCAATTTTGCGCGCAATAGGCTTCTCGAAGAAATGAATTCGAAAGAAAAAGAGCTTAATCCTTTCAAGTTGCTCTCCAAGATGTATTCTGATTATGCTCTTCCTGTGAAATCGAATGTTGAATTCACTCGTCAACTTGAAGATATTTCAAAAAAGGACAGCTTTATATCCGACCATTATCCAGAGCTTCTTGACGATTTTGCCGATATTATTGGTGGGGAATATGTGGTCAAAAAAGATGAACTGTATTTTGTCCCCAAGAAGAAAGCCCGAGTAAATCTGACAATGGATGAGAGTTCAAGTGCGGTTAGATCTTTGCTTGATATTGGTTTCTATATTCGTCACAAGGCAGCCGAGGGAGACCTGCTCATGGTTGATGAACCTGAATTAAATCTACATCCGGAAAATCAGAGACGGGTAGCTCGGCTATTTGCCAGGCTTGTAAATCTTGGGATAAAGGTGTTTGTCACCACGCATAGCGATTACATCATCAAGGAACTGAACACCCTTATCATGCTCAATCAGGGTCAAAAGAGACTTTTTGACCTCGCTGAGAGGGAAGGGTACATGAGGTCTGAGTTTTTAGACCCGGAAAAGGTTAGGGTGTATATTGCTGAAGAAGGTTTGGTCGCACTGGACGGAGCACGGAAAAGAGTAAGACGCATAACCTTCAATCAGGCAGATATTAATGAAAATGGGATAGAGGCACGAAGTTTTGATACTACAATTCAAGAGATGAACCGAATCCAGGAAGATATCGTTTGGGGAGGGAGTGGTGACGACTGACATGGAAGTTCTATCAGAGATGCTCAATGAATCTGTTTTGGCAAATCAAAGATATCGCAATAATGAACCTATGATTGAACTTACAGAATTCGTTGGAACAAAATACACTGTAAGCATTAAGAATCCGCCAAGTGATGCGCTTGTCATAAAGGCTGATTCCTTCCCAGCCGTTGATAGGTTTTTCAAATGTAAAAATGATGAATGCAAAAGAGCTGACTTCGTCATTATCAGCGCAATGAAGAAGAAAATAGTTTATATCGAATTGAAGCGCGGAAAAGACAAATGGAACAAGATTGTTAACCAGCTAAGAGGTGCACATTGCCTAATCCAATATTGTCAAAGTATTGGAATGGAATTTTGGGGCAAGTCAGATTTTCTAGTCGGCTATGGCAATCGCTACATCAGTATTAGGCATATCAGCATCCCAAAGAGAACGACTCGAATAACGAAAGGCTTTAAGTCGAATGATTCACCCGAGAAGGCGACGAAGATTGATTGGCCAGGGGTTATTCAATTTGATCAAATTGCAGAATAAACCAAGGTATATTTTCCGTCTTTTTTGAAAAAGGGCGCTCGAATAAGCAACCCCGGTCCCCGTTATTTATTCTTCAGCATCATGTGCAATAACAAAACGAAATTTCTATTGGTTCATGCAAAGCAACAACTAGCACTGTTGCTGTGTTAAAGCAGCGTGCGTTAAGCAGTATTCAGAGTAAATTAACGTCCAAACAATCTGGAAGATCTGACCGCAAACAAGCACATGATGACATCTTGAGGTAGGCAATTGCCTGCCTAGGTTGTGAGTGAAGTCATGCGGGTCCACTCTAATTGGCGTGAGAAGGATGAGGGCATTAGTACCTATCGTTCGGTTTGTCAAACCGCTTCACGGATAACCAAAGCAGGCTCCAAAAGCATCTCTTGAAACCCTGAGAATATAGGGGGTATAGGCAATTGGTACAATTCTCAATTCTTCATGATATTTCATTCCATTGTTATGTCCCTGAACCTGCACATTATTTGGAAAATCCCCAATTTCGGATCCTTGCGTCTCCAAAGCCTTCGAAGACGCTCTGGACAATGCTTTCCAGTTCTTGCACTTCTCGATCTATAAGGGCAGAGAAATCCTTCTCGCGTTTGCGTTTCGAAAGCGTGCCACCATTTTGACGAATGAACAGGATCAGGTTTTGCGCCAGCCGATCCGGCATGTCGATCATCTCCCTGATTCTGGCCATGGCCTCATCATGCCTGCGGAGATAATCGATTTCTTCGGGCAGATCATGTTCCACCGTTCGCTCTACACAGGCGTAGAGGAATTCTGCCGCCGTTGTGCAATCGAAATACCGGTACAAATCGGCGGTATCGTTGAGCACCTCTACATTTTGTCTGGGCGTTGGATGCCATTCGATGAAATCCATTAAAGGTGCGGAATGGGCCTGCAGTGTTTTGCGATAATCATCGATCCTGTCCAGCATGACCGATGACACTGGAAATACCATGCCTGGCGGCATGTACTTGCGATCCGCCAGGACATGATGGATTAGGCAACGGTGAACACGACCGTTCCCATCCTGAAACGGATGGACATGAATGAACCCAAAGGCTGTCCCTGCAGCCTGCAGAACAGGATCAAGCCCATCGTTTCGCATGCGGTTGTTGGCAGCCAGCATCCCTGTGCATAATGCCTCAAGATCCTTTGGTCGGGCACCGATGAATTCCGGCAATGGGTTATTGAGATAATCTCTTTCACCAAGAAAAACGCCATCCGGGCGCAGGCCCGGAAAGACGAAACGCATATCTTTAATCAGCACTCCGTGAAGGCGGAGAATTTCTTCCATCGTAAGTTCGTTTTTACCGGCATGGAGTACCGCTTTGCCCCACTGTTCCAAGCGGTTGCGAGGAACGCGTTCGCCTTCGATTTCAAAACTCGCCTGACTGTCAGACAACAGCAGGAAACTAGCGGCGCGTGTCAGAATATGCCGGCCGGTGCGGCCGGCCATTTCCGCGGCGCGTTCTGCAAGCCCCATTGCAGTGAATGATTCAAGCAGTTCTGTCCTACGTATGACAGGACACCAGTCACCCTTGCCGAGCAGGTTGTCCCGAACCCTGTGACGCCTTGAAAGCCTTGCCTTTCCCGTAAAATAGCTTCTGGCATCCAGGGCGTTGATGGCCGTGACATTGGGTGCATCATCCACATCAATTGTCTGTCCGGTAAGAAGCTCATGGTAGAACCAGACACGCCTTGTGTGTGTGCCTGTCGGGGCAGACCTGACAAACTTTTCCAGTGCTGTCTTGGGTACCGAAACGCATGCACGCTTCAATATCAGCAGGTCGATATTTTCATGACGCAGGGCAAAGGTCAGGTGATCGGCGAGGCGGTCTCCGGGCCAGTAGCGCTTGTCGAATATACGAAACCCTCCCTTTTCACGATGGCCGCCTCCGATGTGCTTTTTCGACACGCAGCTTGGGTGTCTGACCGGTGCATGGATGCCGAGAGACTGGACAAGTGCAGCCCAGCCCGCAAGTTGGGACCCAGAGGGAACGACCCTGTCTTGAAAATAAGCACCTGTTTCCAAATCTAGGCGCATGGACTGAAAACCTGTCGCTTAAAGTGAACGGAATTGACAATATACAGAAAAAGCCAGAAAACATGCATATTTATCGAAAAGCCCTTATTAAAATCGAAATGTATTTCAATTATAGTATAAAAATCGAAAATAATTTGTTCCTGCATGTACGAGGTAATGCTCAAGCAAAAGCCTCGTGTTGCGATTTCTGATCAAAATGGGGTTACGGTTAACACCCTTGCCTACACCATATCCGCCACAGCCGGCTGTATGACATCAATGTTCCGACCTATATCAGTCCAAACAATAGGGGTCCGGTTATATTCCGGTCGAGAGGTGCAGCGGCCTGTATGGGTACTCGACGAGCTGGTTTCGATTGGTTGCATTTAGCACTGGAGCAGGACCGCTCTGCTGGCGGGACGACCGACGCACTGCAGGTCGGGTTCTGTTTTGCCCCGCCCTGTCATTCCTGGGAGCGAGGCTTGAACGAGACCGCCAAAGGGCTGGTTCACCAGTACTTTCCCGGGGGCACGGAGCTGCGCATGATCCCGGCATAACAGGTTCAGGAAGCGGAGGACCGCCTCAACCGCCGCCTTCGCAAGTGCCTGGGCTGCCGAACCCCGCATGCAGTCCTTCACGGGCTGGAAGCCGCCTGAGCGAAGGCCCGGGACAGGACGTGCACAGAGCCTCCACCGGCTGACTGTGATGGCCTGAAGCCACCGTCATTCGTTGGTCCTCTTTCCCTGGCGGGTTCGCCGATTCAAGTCGAAGCGGCTCGCGCCGCGGGTTCCCGTGTTCTGCCACAGGGGCAGAACCGGGCGCTTCGCGCCGGTCGGCCAGGAAGGGACATCTCCCGGGACACGGGCTGTCCGGGAGAGTCCCGGCCGCATCGCGCAGCAGCCTTGGATGGCAAATGCACAAACCTGCTCGCAAGGCACTGGCCTGAGCCCGTTTGGACGCATGGGAATTCTGCGACTGACGAAAAACCGGAGGTTTCTGGCAGAAGCGACCAGCTAGGTGCCGGAACGGGGGTTACAATGCCCGACAGTCCCGGGTAGCATTCCAGTCATGGTGAGACTGCAGCCATCACTGGCCAGAATGAGCGCCTGCAGGCGCTCATTCTGCACTCCCGCTCATGCGTTCCGATACCGTCCTGTTCACGGGCTGGTAATCGGGTGTCAGTGTTGCACTTCGGACTTGAACTGGGGAATGAAATTTGCACATGAAAGAGGTAAGAGAAAATTACAATATTTGGCAAATTGGTAGTGGTACAAGAGGCCGAGACTACTCAAGTACATTCATGGAACACAGTGTTGCTCTGATTGGCCCTGGTTATTCTGGTGAATGGCGTTCTGATGGGTCTAACGATAGCTTTACTAATAAAAGTGACGCTAATTGTGTTAGAACAATGGCACAGCGTATCAAAAAAGGAGACATTTTAATTCTTCGAAAGGGTCGGGAAACGATATGTGCAATTGGTTTGATTGTCTCGAAATACGAATATCTAGACCAGTTTGATAATGTCCATGGCTGGGATCTTCAACATGCAAGAAGAGTTCTTTGGATTCGCAGAGAACACAGCTTTAGCCAATCTGTGTTCGGAGCAGTGCCAAGAAGAGTTGCTTCTGTCAACAAGCCTGAAGTTCGAGAGTATATTGATAAATTTGTTAGGCAGACACACTCTGAGTGGCTGAACGGTAAACTACCATGTTTGCCACCAAAAGTACCGGAACTTGAACTTGGGAAAATCCCAGAAGGGCTTAAAGGAATCATTTGTCGAATTAAACGCACGCGCGATTTTTACTATAAAAATGGTTACCCTACCGAGAGAGAGTTGGTCGCACACTGCGTTGTTCCTTTTCTTCGTTCACTGGGTTGGTCAGAAGAACAAATTGCATTAGAGTGGAGAGTTGAGCGCAGTAAAGTCGATGTGTGCGTATTCTCAAAATGTCCCAGAACCCCAGGGAATTGTCACTTTCTCGTTGAGGCGAAAGAATTAGATACTGGACTTGAGGGCGAGGCGCTAAATCAAGCAGTGAAATATGCCTCCCAAATTGGTGTTCACCGTGTAGTGATGACAAACGGAATGGAATATTACATGTATCAAACAAGTACTGAAATGGATCCAGAAGAATTTCGTACCGAGCACTTTGAATGTATTGGCTCAGCTGACTTGTATTGCTTGAAAGAAGGGGCATTGGATTTGTTCAAGCATATGAGTTGTCCCCAGTAGCAAGAGAACTGATAGGGAATCATGTCTATACTGGTCCCAAATAGGTAATCATAAGTAGGCGTAACTGAATAAATTGCCCCAATTCCACTATTTCATAGTGGAATTGGGGATGTAATGAATAAAAAACATTTTGAAATTGTGATTGCTTATATAGCGTGTGAATAAACCTGTTTTAGAAGATGTTATAGAAAAAGGCGTAGTTACCTTGTTTTGTGGTTCTGCCGCGGTCAAAAAATCCGCTCGGTTGGGACAATACTATGCGGGACCCGGTAACCAGTTTTGGCCAATCCTGCACCAATCGTGCTTTACCAAACATCTCCTGACCCCACAAAAGTATGGTCAAGTCGTAAACTTTCGTATTGGGTTGACCGACTTGGCAAAATTCAAATTTGGAAACGACTATGAAATCCCTTCGCTTGCCTACCAATCAGACCCGCTCTTGGAAAAAATCCATTACTATCAACCTCGTTTTCTTGCCCTTGTTTCAAAGACAGTTGCAAAGTCCTTCATGAGTGATGTATTCGGCATCCAAGCGTTGCATACGGAAAGCAGATTAATGATGTGAATCAAACTCAAATCTAGCTACTTCCTCCTACATCGGCACGAGCGAAAAGATATTGGCAGGAAAAACCTTGGCATGATCTCGCAAAACATCATAATCAGCACATTGCGAGTCTTGCTACCCCTTGAATGACATACTATCCACAACACAAGCCATGTCCACTCGGCAAATAATTGAACATGTATATATGACCAAGCAATGAACTCTGCATTACCCAGCTTGCATCGCCTCACTCAAAACTAATTGGGGGATCAGTCTCCCAAAGAGAACGACTCGAATCACAAAGATTTAGAGTCACAAAATTCTCCTGCAAAAGCGATAAAATTTGATTGGCAAGGCGTTATTGAGTTTGATCAAATCGCTGAAAAAGTACACCCGAATTAATGACTCCAGTCCTCATATATTTGTTATCTTCAGCATGAGGAACAGTAGAAAACAAATTTCCATCGGTTCATACAAGCGATAACTAACACTATTATCTTATGGTAAAGTAGCGTATGTTAATGAAATATTCAGGGTGAATTAATGCCTAAACAATCTGAAAAATCTAATCGTGAACGATCACATGCAGATATCTTAAGAGAGGCACTTGCACGGCCAGGCGTGAGTGAAGCCATGCGAGTCTACTCTAATTGGCATGAGAAGGATAAAGGCATGGATGCCTACCGTTCTGTTTGTCAGAATGATTCAGGTACAACCAAAACAAACTCCAAGAGCATTTCTTAAAGTCCTGGGAATATGGGATCATAGAAATGCCGACTTGGAGCGAGATTCTTCAGGAGCTAAACGTTACTTCTGTGCAGGGACAGCCGGATTTTGACGGAGTTCGCAGGAAGTACTTAGTCCAACTTTATCAGTACACTAAGCGTAATGTAATTCTTTACGCTTCAGGCTGGTTACAAAAGCGTAATGCGCCGCCTGAACTAACATCTATCAACGATGAGGATGTGCAGGCTCTGATGGAGGTATGCTATGCGTTGGACGGGAATAACCTTGATTTAATTATTCACAGTCCTGGGAGCTCTCCAGAAGCGGCTGAGGCAATCGTCTCTTACTTGAGATCCCGTTTTTCGGATATTCGAGTGATTGTTCCTCAGCTAGCCATGTCGGCTGCCACAATGATTGCGTGTTCTGGGGATCAGATTATGCTCGGTAAGTACTCATCTTTGGGTCCAACTGACCCTCAAATTCTTACTGCTACATCTCTAGGAGTAAGGGCCCTGCCGGCATAAGCCGTTCTTGACCAGTTTGATCGAGCAAAGGAGGAGTGTAAAGACCCAGTAGCGCTGTCCGCATGGTTACCAATGCTTAGTCAGTATGGGCCCGACCTGCTGGTGCAATGCGAGTCTGCTCTGGCAATGACGAAGGAATTGGTTAAAACCTGGCTCGAATCCTACATGTTCAAAAACACTGATGATCGTTCACAGAAAGCAGAGGAGATTTCTGAATGGCTTGCTAGCCATGAAAATTTCAAGAGCCATTCTAGACACATTCCTCGAAAAGAAGTTGAAAGCCGAAATCTAAAAATATTAAGATTAGAAGATGATCAAAAGTTCCAAGATCTGGTTCTTTCCATTTTTCATTCTACAACGCACACATTCAGCGGAACATCAGCCGTGAAAATCGTCGAAAACCATGATGGCAGAGCATTCATCAGAACCCATAATCCAAGTTGGAGCCGACCCTCTGAGTCAGGGACATAAGCCATAAATGGGCTCTTTCAGGAGCGAGTCATAATTCACCAAATAGCAATCGATGTCCTCACAAAACTTCATTAAGAACCCTCGCTCAATAATTTCGTTGGGAGTGCACCAAGATCGATGTTGGTACATTGAGGCATGAAATTCATGTGTTGATTATTTTCTGCAAGACTGTTGTCCGACTACAAGAGTTGCATGTCGCAACGGACTTCCGTTCCTTGTCAATAATCATGCTGTATCGCCTTACCTAATACCAGAGAAGATTTAACCGATTTTTTTATCAAGGGTAATTTTTTTCAATACGCTATCTCAATCAATAATAGCCGTAAAGAAAATATCCACGACTTTCGACAGATGCTAGCGTATCTCAATTACCACCAGGGCGACTTCTACGCAAATCTGGATCAACTTCTCAAAAGAGGTGACCAGGAAGTCGAAAATGTAGACGAAGTCGTCCGATCCATCATCGCTAGGGTTCGTTCTGAAGGCGATCAGGCCTTGCTCGAATTAACCCGAAAACTTGACAGGCGGAAATTGGATATTGAGGATCTGGAGTTATCCGATCTTCGGATTCAGGCCATTGCCGATCAAGTCGACCCCGAATTGAAACAGGCACTCCTCATAGCGGCCGAAAGAATACGATGGTTCCACGAGAAGGAACGGCTCGAATCCTGGAAATGCGTGGATGGGGA
>JAPOSW010000089.1 GCA_026709505.1 Gammaproteobacteria bacterium
GCGGCACCGTGCCAGTATTCGCACAGTGAGACGTGGTGAGCCGATGCCGTGCCGGGACTTGCCAGCAACAGCATGGAAGCCAGCATGGCGGTGATACTTCCCTCTTTCAAGGTCTTCCCCAGTTTTAATGAGGGCAGCTCTCCCCTAGCCGGCTTTCTGATCATCATAAAAGGATTTTTCATGGTGCTTACCTCAATATTATGGATATGATAACAGCCCTCCATTGCGCCAATTGCGGGCCATTGTACCCCCCCCCCCCAGTTTTTCAAGCCTTTTTTCAATACTAATTTTGCGAGTGTTGAGAACAAATAAACCGTCCGCTTTCCGGAGAGGCCACGAAGCGGGAGTGTTACCTTTGACCAGAAAAGACATGGTGACAGATTCCTGTCCCAGCGGCTTCTGTAATGCCGCTTTCTGGGGCGCACTCGAAAGAGGCAAATGAGATTCCTTGAATATCACTCGATCTTCGACATCTTCGGACAAGCAGTTTATCGAGTTGCCGTCGGCTCTTTGATAGAGATTCTCGGCATATTCAGGATCGGTTTGCGCCATTGATTCAAGCTGTGCCCGACTGAATCCCGTCATTGTGTAGTTTGCCGATCTCCCAGCCACGCTTCCATAAGTGCATCGCCTTTCATCCAGCAATAGACTTTAGAATGAACGGGAATGCTGTTTGCAACATAGCGACAATTGAAGCTCATGCCTTCATACGGTGCGTTTCTAGCGATTTTCTGGAATCCTATATGGTGAGTTAATTCGATCCCACTAATCGGTGTCATGCCAACAATCAGATCAATGTGAATGGGCAATTCGAGTTGGGAAAGATGAGACATGTGGCGGTCCACAATGTTTGCAGTCGCAAATCCGCTTACGATCTTGATTCGATCCGATTCCTCCATCGCTGGAGAAATCAGGATTTCCTTGAACAAATCATGATCTAGCATTGGCTCTTGATTCCGTGATTGACCAACATTTGCAGAACTGATTGAAATATCACTCTTGCTCCCTCCGGCGGCACTGCCATGCTGATTTGCCGGCGTACCGATTCCTTCCCGCCAAGAAACTCGAAACTGTCCGGGAAAGACTGCAATCGCGCCCGTTCTCTATTGGTCAGTGCTCGAGGTTCTTTCCAATGATAAATGTGAGTTCCGCCGCCGCCCGATCCGGTAACCGTGTAAGACGGCTTGTCGGGGTTGAGTCTGCGATAAATCTGGCTGATTTTCGCATTGCTTTTCATGTTGAGCTGCAGATGATCCGGCATCTTTGCGGTAAAGACATTCTCCCCTGGGCGAATGTGTTTCAGCCGTTCGATGACAACTGGCGATTGCCTGGTAAGTTCATTGTTGTTTGCATCTGGCGGAATATCCTTGAGTGCATCCCTTGCCGACACTGGATTTTCACTTGTTGTCGGTTCCGGATGACTAAAGGAAATCCCCAAATCGTCCTGAATCCGACAAAGACAATCCGGTGTCGAGATTGGGGAACCCCATACTCTTCAAACCGGTAAAGCTGTCTTGATACCTTGTATCCAGATCGGCGCAATGCAGCTGTGATTATTTCCATTGCGTTGCCACTGGTAGCCAGCCCTCCAAATTGACCCGCCATGCCCAGCTTTTCGCCGACAACGCTGAAATCGTTGCACGGGAACCCGAAAACCAACCCGTCGATAGAAGGCAATCGGTCAAAATTCATTTTTGAGGCATCGCAACAGAATACCCCGGTTTCGTCAATGTGCAGATTGCGGGCGAAGGTCTTGCATGCGTCCTTGTCAATGTCGTTGATCCATACATGACTGAACTCGCTACCGTCAAATTCGGCTTGGCTCGCCCCCAGAGCCATCCCTCCGGCTCCGGCAAACAATTCTCCCAAGCAGTAGGTTTGCTGATGCAGAGTGACAGCAGGGACAGGCATTTATGCTATGGGCTTTGCCCCTGAATCGAGTTCGTTGTCTGCGATCAGGTGCTTGCAGGTGAGACGCTTGCCGAGCATTCCCTGCACGACATTGATCATTTGATCGACCGTATCAGGCCCCCGAATATTGTGGCGGTGCTCAAACTCGCTTACATGCCGGTCAAGATGCTTCGGTAAAATCTTGTGGTAGACGCCGATGTATCCCCTCTTCATCAGTGCCCGGAAAGACTCCATGCCGTTGGTGTGGGCTTGATCCTGGACACACTCGGAGACCGAGTGCTTTACAGATTCATGAATGCATGGAAGCGATTCGTAGGCTCTGGCTTCATCAGTGTAAACCGCTACGTCCTTGTTGACATGCCTGACCACGAAATCCTGCAAGGTCCTGGCATCCGTACCTGCAACACTCTCGGCCCTGATATTGTTGGTCTTTCTGTCCTTCGCCCCAATTACGACAGTCTTACCTACCGCTCCTCGCCCAACATCTTTGAGCTCTTTACGTTTTGAGTTGGACATGTTCTTACGCTTTCTACCGACAAAGATCTCATCGACCTCTACAGATCCTGAAAACATGCTTTCGTTGCTCTCGGTCGCCTTGCGAAGCCGTTGAAGCATGAACCAAGCTGACTTCTGCGATATGTCGACTTCCCGATGCAGTTTCATAGGCGAAATTCCCTTTAGGTTGGTGCTGTGAAGGTAAATTGCAATTGTCCATTTTCGATAGAAAATCCGGGATTCGGCAAGAATCGTACCATGACGAAGAGAGAACACGGGCTTGTCATTGCAGTCCCGGCACCGGTGCGTCATGGTCTTATGCTTGATGTTGGATTGCTTGAATTCAGAATTTTTTGACGAGAAATAAGTGAAATTAGATCAAACCAGTGAACGCTGCAAAAGTGGCCGTTAGTTCCTCCTGCATCATTTATCATGATGTTCCCCATGATTCCTTCGCCATGGAAGCTTGTCCTTGAAAGCATCATAGGTTAGCGAAGAAAAAAATAGTATCCCGATACCCCAAAAAATGAATGAGGTCACTAAAAGACTGTAAAACGCTGTCAATATAAGACCCGATAAGATTGCCGTGATGCAAACAAAGATAATGCCTATATCAATTATTCTTTGTTTATTCATGCCACCAGTACGTTTCCCAATCATCATTGAATGTAATCCATGATGTTCCCCATCATTCCTTCGCCATGGGAGCCTGTCCTTGAAGCTATCGTAAATTAGCCAAGAAAAACCTAGTACCACAATACTCGCCAAAATGACTGCGGCCACTAATGGCATAAAAACCGCTGTCAATGTAAAACCCGACAAGATTGCCGTGATACAAACAAAGATAATGCCAATATCAATGATTTTTTGGTTCTTCATGATGCTCCTTATTATTTTTTCGCCATGGAAGTCTGTCTTTGTGACTTTTATAGATGTCTCCAGAAATGAGATTCAGCAAAAAAGCCAGCGAAAGGAACATCAACACTAATGGCTCAATAACCACTATCAACACAAACCCCGATAAGATTATGACGACACAAACAAAAATAATGCCCTGATCAATGATTCTACGTTTATTCATGATCATCATCATTATTCTTTCGCCATGGGAGCCTGTCCTCCAAAATTCCGCAAACAAACTCGGTTATGAAATAAGACATTACAGCTATCACAAGCCAAGCCAATGCAGCTTGCTTATGAATTGCTAACTGCAAAATCCCCACAGTAACGAAGAAGGTGCAGACAGCAATAATGCTTTTGTCAATGATGTTCTCTTTATTCATTTTGTCTGGCCGACTGCATTGGATGCATGATACTTCCATGCCCAGTGATCATTTCCACATGCCGTTTCGCACCCTGCACTGTCAAAGTAGCAACATGTTTCGGTGAACATCCCCGGATGCACCGAGACAAACCAACTGTTTCCAGTTCCAGCTAACAGGCGCTATTTTGATGTTCACTCAAAATCTATCCAGCAGTTTTTCTCATTGGACGCCCTTGATCCTAATGGGCATTCCACATTCGAAATCCCCGAGAGTGGACCAGGGTTGCTTATCGTTCATCAATGCTCGTTTCATGAATGAGGACTGACCTGCAATTCTTGGACAGTAGAGCAGGGCCTCTGCTATGCATGCCTATATTGGCCAGCAAGATTCCTCTTCATGACATGGCTCCGTGGCACATTACGCTTTTTTAAATAAATTCCGCATGACCGAACTCAATTTTAATAGAATCATATTGATGATGTCAACAAATAAATATAATCATGATAGAAACAGCTTAACGAAAATCGGCTGTCAAATACCGACCATCCGTCTCGATTGATATCGGGCAGGCACGGATGATTCGTTTCATGCGAAGTGTGCGGACAACTAAACAAACATTCTCTCACCACACCGCCTGTCTTGGCCCATGCTATCCAGCGGAGAAAAAGGTAGTCAGAATTGATTGCAGATTCCCAAGTAGTGGAGAACTGCGGATGAAATCATGCCCACATCCGATTCTCAGGAATCCGAAAGCATAGGGGCGTCCACTATGGAAAACGGCATGCTGAATGTCAACGTTGGGGCTACTTTGGGCTGTTGTTGCGTTTGCCGTCTACGGCAAGCTACCGGTGTCCGGGCCACACCGGTCATCGAGTCCGAATTGTTCGAGCAGTGCATGATGCGGCTCCTTGAAGGCACAGACATCAAGCTTTTCGCGCACCTTGCTCATCGCGGCACTCGAGACCGGATGCTGCTGGTACAGCTGGATCCCGCTATCCCGCAAGGTCAGAACTCGTGAGTTTGGCGGGGCGGAGGCGCATGAAATCAGAACCCAGTTCGAATCACTGGCTGAGACATCCCTTTCAGTCCTGACGCCCAATGCAGATGACTACTGTCTGACCAGGAAGAAGCGGCAGCGCCTGAAGCGCGCCGCCTGGCCCGGCTCAACTGCTAAACACCTTCCCTCTCCCGGCACGCCGGTAACGGAATAGCGTAGCCCGGACCCTGGAAATCCGGCCTGCGCCCGGGAACTTCTGCATCATGCAGCGCACAGTACATCGAAAAGCGGCCGGTTCTGCGCCGGACTGCACAGCATTTGGCCTCCCAGTCTGCTAAACTCGGACTTTCAACAGCCGGAAAACAGGGGGCTTCTGGCAGAAACTATATACAAAGGCGCCGAAACCTGATTGCAAAATATGCATGCATAAGGGCGCACTTTTTTTAATTCTTGCGCTTTGCCCTGACTGGCGTAGTCAACGCCTTGACTGCCATGCCGAAAGACGCATTGGGTCACAAGTCGGATTGCAAGTCAGCCGTGTTGGGCTGGTAGGAATTGAGCCTGATTTCAACAATCGGGTGCTTTCTTTTTTTCTCTTGCTTCATGACTTGATTCCTAGCTGGCAATTCTGCATTCCGGTTTTAATGTCTTTCAGATCACCCTGCACCCACTCGTGCTTGCTGGAAAATACTTCATGGATGTGTCTTCCCAGTTCACGGAAATGGGGCGTTTCCATCTTGTATTCGATTTTGCGGGCGCGTTCAGGGCCGCCTATCTGATAGGCAGCCAGTCTTGACTGAGCATTTTTTGCAATGCCAAACTTGTACTCGCCCGGATAACCGGGATGAGAAATAATGTAGACAAGCTTCTCATTCCCATAGAAAATTTGGACAACGTTGTACCCGGCACCGCAGGGAACTTGTCAACGGACGGCTACTCTCAGACTCATATCCGGGAAATGAGCATCGTCCATCGTGAAAAATGAAATGGAATCACTGCCATTCCGGGAATTTCGAATTTGCCTGCTGAAGCGTGAACAATCTATCCAATTCTTCCTTCAACGAATTTACGGGCACATTGATATTGCCAGTTCGTGTAGGGCTTGCCGAAACTCTTGAGCTTGCAGCCCGAAACATCGGGGGTTGTGCCCGCATAGTAAATAGTTCTGGGGCCTTTCGCCCCTGTCGTAAGCTTGCAGAACAAGGGAATGTAATCACGACCGCCGAAAAATACGATGGGATCGGAAATCCCGTCAGGCAATGGAATATCTTGATATTCATCCCTCAGGCTGCGGCGTTTGTATCGCTCGACATTTCTGGCCTTGCTGAACGTGATATCATATTTTGGCGTCAAAAAATCGGAAGGAATCAAGCCCCACCCTGCCGAAAGGATATAAAGACGATCCCGACCAACATGGTCAGCCAGTGTCTTGTACGCCAAATTCTTGTATAGCTTCCATGCTGGCAGCAATCCATGCGGATTACCCTTTGGGTCTCTGTTGTATTCAATGAGTTCCTCTCTCCAGGATTTTCCCGATGGCGCAAAATCATCAGGACGAGCATATATCCGGTTTCCATTGGGAGGAGAAAGGCGAGGGTTTGCAACGAACATGACTTTTCTTCCATCAGACGTTCGCAGATGGCCTGCATGGTTCTGTTTTCCTGCAGCACACTGTATTACGACAATCATTTAATCTCCCGTTTTTCGGATTAATGTTGCCATGGTATCGAGAAATGACGGATCGTACCTCTCATCGACATGGTTGGTATTCCACAATCCGGATGATCTCATTTTTTCTCGATTGCAATCATGCCCTAGCCATGAAGTTGATGGAGGATCTATAGCATTCCTGATATGGTTGCTAAGGAGAGAAATTGAATTTCTCTCTATGAATCCGCGCAGGCTATTCGGTCCTGGCTGATCCTCCACGGCAATGCAGAGTATGTGCATATTGCCGATAACTTCACTGACTCGCCTCTCCAATGGTTTCTCACGGTCTCGAACTTCGGACAACGCGCTGCTGCCACGACCCCAACTCGGATACTCAAGCCCATCACGCCTGATTAGGGCTGTTCCCACCACCAGTCGGAAAATAGACCCTCGGTGATTGCCGCCGCCGGATCGTAACTGGCCTTTATGTTGGCTTAAGCGTCCCCAAAGAGTTGACTTGGCGCCCGCTTTCAGGGCGTGGGTTCCGATACGCACGATACGTGGCCCTGCCCCGCTGTCCCTTCGGATTTCATCATTTTCCATGAAGAAATAGACGCCGCGCTTCGGCCACCGCATTTGAGCATGGCAATCGGCCAAGCGGTGAATTCCGGGCGACCGCTGCTCAAGCTCACTCAAAAGTTCGTAGAAACGTTTCACATGACCAAGTCTGGACATTTAGGCCACCGAATTCGCATTCCAGTCACTCTGCAAGGCATTTCCCACAATCCTCAAGTCTTCTACAATTGATCACAACATCGCGCCCTTGATGTGCTTAAGACACTTATTTCAGACAACATTTCAGGGGGGGGGGGATGGGGGTTGATGCCAGCAGCAAAAAAATGTTGATCTTCCTGCCTGTTATCCTCTGCCGATGTTGTGGGTTAGCGGCTCAATACCCCGATCACGATAATACCGATACCGCGCCCGACCGCTGTCCTTGTCGCTCAGATCATTGCTGACCAGTTCAACCACCCGATCATACTCGAGGTTTTGCTCTCCTGCATCTTCCTTAAGGTTGACCAGAACATTTGCTCGATCATGACAGTGGAAGTCATGACTGATCTGTACCGGGTAGTCCTCCCACGACAGCCCGCCTTCCTGAATAATTGCGTGGGGGATGAAACTGTTCTGTCGGAATGTCCAGAGCATGCGGTCCATGGTTTGACTGTTTGCCATATTCTCGGTTCTGACTAGCACCTTGAGATCCAAGTCACGGACTTTCTGTACGATCCGACATGCAAATTGGAACTTGCCCTTCGGACCCTCTTGATCAAGAATATAAAAATCTACACGCGACACAAACAGCTATCCGCCTACATGTGAATGGTCTGTTTTTCTGCCTGCCTCGCTTCGACGAATCAGGAACTCCACAAGCAGAGGTACTGGCCGACCTGTCGCCCCTTTGGGCGAGCCCGAGCTCCAAGCTGTTCCAGCGACATCCAGATGCGCCCAGGAAAAATCTTTTGCGAACTCCTGAAGAAAGCATGCGGCAGTTACCGCACCAGCACTTCGCCCGCCAATATTGGCGAGATCCGCAAAATTGCTCTTGAGCTGCTTGGTATAACTTTCCCATACCGGCATGCGCCAGGCCCGATCATCCACGGCCTCGCCAGCGACCAGCAACTCGTTTGCCAGTTCATCGGAATTACTGAACAGGCCGCTTGCATGATGGCCGAGCGCAATAATGCATGCTCCGGTCAGGGTAGCAATGTCGACCACAACCTCCGGCTTGAAGCGCTTGGCATATGTCATGGCATCACACAGGATCAGTCTGCCCTCTGCATCCGTATTCAGAATTTCGATAGTCTTGCCCAGCATGCTGGTCACGATATCGCCCGGCTTGTTTGCAGCGCCGTCTGGCAGGTTTTCACTGCTCGGGACAATGCCAACGATATTGAGCGGTAAATCCATCTCGCTGGCCGCAATCATTGCACCAAACACACTGGCCCCGCCGCACATGTCATATTTCATCTCATCCATGGCTGATGCCGGCTTGATCGATATGCCGCCAGCATCAAAAGTCAGTCCCTTGCCAATCAGGGCAACGGGATTGCTGTCTTTTTCGGCTCCTCTGTACTCCATGATGATTAATTTCGCAGGCTCGACACTCCCCCGAGAGACCGACAACAATGAGCCCATTTTGAGTTTTTCCATGTCCTTTTCATCAAGTACGGAGACTTTCAAACCGTGGCTCTTCGTCAACTCTCGTGCACGGTTAGCGAGATAGGTTGGCGTGCAGACATTGCCTGGCAAATTGGCAATCGTCTTGGTGTAGGTCAGGGCATTGGCAATCGCCATCCCTCGATCAATGCCTTTTTGAGTGGCGTCCTTGTGCCTGCGATCTACCAGAACCCCGATCTGACTGAGGGGCATTGAGGGCTTTTCAGCGCTTTTGGTCTCCCAGTATCGATAGGTGACCTGATGAACGGATTCGGCAATCTGCCGAGCATAATTGACCCTGTCTTCGTCCATTACATCATCAAGAATCGCCATGTCAGCAGATGCAAGGTTTCGATCTACCAGAACCTTAGCGGCCGCCATGACCGCCTTGCGGAAGTCCTGCAGAGATATTTTTTTCTGTACGCCCAGGCCAATGATCAGAACACGTTTGGCCGAAATGCCGCGGATGTCATAGAGCAGCAAGGTAGAACCAATGCTGGCATCAATATCTCCACGTGCCAAGACTTGATGAATCTGCTCCGAGGAGGCCTCATTGATTCTGGCAGTTGATGCTGTCAGCTCGACACCCTTTTCCTTTTCGGATTTCTTGTAAATTCCGACAACTATGCATTCAGATTTAAGCTTAAGTAAATGACCTGTCTTGATTTTAAAATTCATGGAAATTCCGGTTTTTTACGATTAGAAAATTGAACTGACAGCGCAGTCGTTCGAAGGGGAGCAAGAGTGATTATTCTATCATCCTGACTTCATTTCCTGTCAGCCTTGAAGAACATGAATTTAAGGTCAGTCAACCATAATTGGTAGTTTCCATTCCCGCTTTTGACCGATTGTGTCAACAATAACGCGATTTAATTGCTGTTTGCGCAGAAAACCTGATTGTTCCAGAGGCTCCGGAGGGCATTTTCACTGGGTAGATTGCCAGCCTTCCAGAATAGCGCAGACGGATTCTGACGGCCGGGAGACGTCATGGGCATAAAAGTGGATAATCACCAATGATCCGAATTGAGCGACCAATACTTGCTTGTGCGCTAATCGCCAAGTCATCTTCAGCCCCCGCTTGACCAGTCCTGGCAACTCAAATCCGTCACGCGGCGGAATTCCTTTACATTGCCGGTAATCAACGTCAATGATCGAGCGATCGCCTGTCCTGCGATTAGCAAATCATAAGCCCCGATGGGCGTTCCCTTGGCCTTGAGATCTGCACGGATTGATCCCGCAACCTTTGCATCAGTGTCCGACAGACTTAAGATATCGAACTGGAGTGCATCAATGCGAGCCAGATTTTCCAAGATTTTTTTGCTGTTATAGGCTCCGAAATACAATTCAAGCATGACAACAGACGAAATCGCAAAATCGCCTGGAGAATGTTTAGACAGGCGAGCAATCAAGCCGCAGTGTCCGGCAATAATCTGTATCACCGTGTTGGTATCAAGCAAAAACTTCACTTGAACACATCCAGTTTCTCGCGCTCCTGAACTGGCAAATCTTCTGTTGCGGATAGAACAGCATCATCATCAAGCGGTCCCATGGCATGAAGGTCATGAAGCCAATCCCAACCCATTGCGATGGGTTCCAGAATCACTCGGGGTCCTTCAGCCCGGACTCGAACCTCTTTGGTTTTGAACCGGAATGCTTTTGGTAACCGGACTGCTTGCGACCGGCCTGTCATGAACACTTTTGCAATTGCTGTTTTGGACATGTATTGATCTCATTTGATATGTATCGAAAATATATATCATAAAACAGGCCAAGGCAACCCGACAATAACTGCTTTCAAGGTACCGTGTGCTTCGTCTTGAGTTCCCAGGACTCGCCAGAATCGAACAGGCCGCATTGAACCGTTTTTTGTGAACTGTCAGGAAGCACCCAGAGTGCTGCATTTTGATTCGTAGACAGTCAAAAAACAATCTCGAGGGGAAAGCGTTTTTATTATAATGACTACATGATATTCTGCTTTGCAGTAAACTACTGGGCTTAGGCGTTGGTGTCCAGGCCTGTAACAAATATCGAAAATTTATACAAACAAGGGTTAGACAGTTGGCTAAAGCAATACATTCGATGCTTAGGGTGCTTGACGAAGAGCGTTCGGTTGAATTCTACGACAAGGCGTTTGGAATGAAGGTTGCCGATAGACTGGATTTTCCAGACTTCACCCTGGTATATCTCTGCAATCCGGAAACCGAATTTGAGCTCGAACTTACGATCAACAAGGATAGAAAGGAACCCTACGAAATGGGGGATGGCTATGGTCACCTTGCGGTGTCAGTGGCCGATCTTGAAGCGGAGCGAGCGCGACTGGAGGCTGAGGGACTGAACCCACGCAAGCTGGTTGAATTCGCACCGGGAGGCGAGGTTTTTGCACGGTTCTTTTTTATGACCGATCCGGACGGGTACCAGATTGAAGTTCTTGAACGCGGGGGCCGCTACAAGTAGAAAAGAGGGCAAGACCTGTTTCAGCCTGTGTCTTCTCCAATTTGAAACGAAATGGGTAGAAGTTCGCTCCGCCAGGCTGGATAAACCGGTCAGCCTAGTCTGACCGAGGGTCAATAAGGCGAAATCAAGGGAGACCGCCTTGGCCCGGATTTTCTGGTTCCGACCGCCGTTATTTCTCGAATTATTCCAAAACTGTCAATTCATAAACTCATAGCAGTCACCTGTGTCAACACCGGTTCCACTCTACACTGGTAGAAGGATCCCTGTTCGATAGGGCATCATCAGCGCATAACCAGTCTCGTGAAAACCGACCCGATACCGACCGAAAACGGCAGTATGGTTGAGTAGCAGGTTCAGGATACAGTCCCATCAATCCGGCCCGAGCAATTAGCTTCTGTCATTACCCGGAAAATATCAGGACTGAAGCCTTAGGGCTCGACCTGGTAAATTCTGTTTCTGCGAGAAAAACCAGTAATGAATTCTCTGGCTTATTGTGAAAATACAACATCGGATGCGTTGCATTACGCACATTCATCTACAGCCCCTTGAAGATGGTCATGATCATGAGCCTATAACAACACAACAGCGTATACTGGTGATTTTGTTTCTCACAAGTCTCAAAATCTATTCTCGATAGCCAAATGTCCCATGAATCAAATTCTCCTCCTTCGGATATGAAAACAACCCGAACGAAAGTGGTATTGGATATCGATTTGAGCGATCCCGGCCCGATACCGGAGGAAACGATTGATGAGGCCGTTGCACTGATGCGAACGGGCAGGCTACACCGTTATGGCGAATTTGCCAGGTCTGAGCCGCATGCGGCTTTGCTTGAAGAAGAATTTGCTTCCTACCTGGGATCAAAATATGCGGTGGCGGTCAATTCAGGCGGGGCTGCCTTGTTCCTGGCTCTCAAGGTGGCAAATATTGGACCGGGTGATAATGTGCTGGTAAATGCCTTCAATCTCGCTCCGGTTCCCGGTGCGATTGATCACGTGGGCGCGAAACCGGTACCCGTTGAGACATGTAGAGACTTTCTGATCAATCTGGATGATCTTGAGAGACTTGCATCTGAAAATCCCACCAAGGCACTGCTCTTGACACACATGCGTGGGCACATTGCCAACATGCAGGACGTGACAAGAATTTGTGAACAGTCAGGGCTGTTACTGATTGAAGATTGTGCACATACCATGGGTGCCAAATGGAATGGTCAATTCACCGGTCGCTTTGGACAACTTGGCTGTTTCAGCTCCCAGACCTACAAACACATCAATTCAGGCGAGGGCGGCATACTCATCACCGATGATGCAGATATGGCAGCCAAGGCAATTCTCTATTCGGGCTCATACATGTTTTATGAGCAGCATCGGAGTATCCCATCGTTGGAAGTGCTTGAGAAGTGGAAACGGCAGATACCCAATTACAGCATGCGCATGTCGAATCTCTCAGCCTGCCTTCTTCGGGATCAACTCGCTCGGATCCCGGAACGGGCAAGAACATGGAACGAGCGCTACCGCTGGCTGGAATCAAGGCTGAATCAAATTTCAGGCATTGCCGTTCCGCCGCGAGACCCACGCGAAGAATTTGTGGGAAGTTCCATTCAGTTCCACCTAAATCTGGATCCTGAAAAAATTGACCGGATTGTGGATCAATGCGGCAAACGCAAAGTGACTATCAAGTGGTTTGGCCGCAAACATCCGGTTGGATACACCAGCCAGTATTTTCACTGGGAGTATTTGGGCCCTTTTTCACTCGACGATACCTCGAAGACATTGTCTACTACTTGCGATATGCGTATTCCGCTCGCGTTGACCGAACAGCATGCAGACACAATTGCCGAGATTATCTCCGAGGAAATCGAGCTTGCCACATGAGAAGCAAGCAGCCTGGAAGCCATCGGGATTCCGTATATTCGCCATTCTCAACGCACTGCAACTTCAATCTTGATGAAAAACGGGTTTTGATTCCCTGAAGAAAAGACAGACAAGCCCCGGCGTATTGTCGATCACGCTCAAACATGCAAAAATTATTTGCGCTGCGTGGTAGACGGTGAGTTCAATCACAATTCGTTTACAATCTCCCTCCTGTAACGAATCTCGCCAGTTCCGATCAAAGCATAACAATGGGTGACCCTGTAATTGACGCGGCAAAATGGCTGTTTGAATCGCGTCTTGCAAAAACCGTGCATGACAAGCTGCCGGATGCCTGTCGTCCGGCCACTGCTGGTCTTGCCTACAAAGTCCAGGAGCAACTGGTTGCACAAATCACCACTAGCAGGAATTCACGAGCAATCGGCTATAAGATCGGTTGTACGAACCGGTCGATTATGGAGTTGATTGGGACTGATGAGCCTTTCTATGGACGCATTATGGATGATTCAACATATTCATCGGGTATCGAGCTTTCTGCATCGGAGTTCACTCACCGCATCATAGAGGCCGAATTCATGATGGTTATGGATAGCGATTTGCCAGGCTCGGAAACGCCATACAAAGCCGAAACCATCAAGCCTTTCATTGGCAAGCTGGTTCCGGCGGTTGAGATTGTCGACCATCGCTTCACTGATTTCACAAAAGTCGGCGTCAATTCTCTAATCTCGGATAATGGGATACATGCGGCCAGTATTCTGGGCAAGCCGGATGTTGTGGGTTGGAAAACCATGGATCTGGCGAAGCGGGAAGTACAATTATTCGTCAACGGCACACTCACGGAAACCGGCACCGGTGAGAATGTGCTTGGCAACCCTCTGAATGCTGTTGCCTGGCTGGGTAACTGCCTCCAGTCTTACGGCAAGACCCTACGAGCAGGAGAGATGATCACCACAGGAGCAACCTGTCCTGTCTATAATGCAATGGCTGGCGACAGGATTCTGGCCGACTACGGGGAACTGGGCAAGGTCGATCTTTCATTTCTCTGATCACACCGCTACTGATTGACATAACATTGAGTGCAACATGACAAAACTAGCATTTTTTGAAGGTGATTTTGTGCCGATAGAAGAGGCAAAGATAAGCATCACCACACACACCCTGCATTATGGAACCGGATGCTTCGCCGGGATACGCGCGAACTGGAATGAGAACAAGCAGCAATTGTATATTTTCAGGGTCCGGGATCACTTTCGACGCCTGCTGGATAGCGCACGGTTTCTGTACTGTGACCTGCCCTACGATGAAGAACAGCTTGGATCCATCACCGCGGAACTGATGAGACGCGAAGAATTCAAGCAAAATGTCTACATTCGTCCAATAGTCTATAAGGATGAGGGAGTGTTCAGGGTCTGGCTGCATGATGCAAAGGACAAGCTTGCCATCTTTGCCAATCCAGCGGGAGGCTACTTGCGAAAGACTGACGGCGTCAGCATGTGCGTGAGCAGCTGGCGACGCGTTGACGACACTGCAATTCCGGCCCGCGGCAAGGTCAATGGTAGCTATGTCAACAGCGCCCTGGCCAAAAGTGAAGCAATGCTGAATGGCTTTGACGAGGCCATCCTCCTGAATCAGGACGGGCATGTTTCGGAAGCCAGTGCCGCCAATTTCATGATCGTGCGTGATGGCACGTTAATCACGCCCCCGATAACCTCGAATCTGCTGGAGGGCATCGTACGCCGGTCAATAATGGAACTGGCCGGCTCCGAACTCAATGTTCCGGTTGAGGAACGCGAAATTGATCGTTCTGAACTGTATATAGCCGATGAAGCCTTTTTCTGCGGCACCGGAGTTGGAATGGCGTCAATCGGCAGTATTGACCATCGGGTTGTCGGCAATGGCAAGCAGGGTGCAATTACGGCCAAACTGGATGATCTCTATAGGCGGGTCGTAATCGGCGAGCATGATCGATATTCACACTGGTTAACCCCTGTCTACGACTGAACTGGAGAAACTGCTGTTAGCCTGACTAACTGATCGACTCCAGTTATTGGGTTTTGAAACTATATTAAATTTCCTAATTACCACTAATCATAAGCCGAGTTTCAGGAGTTTTTCCGGCATGGGCGGC
>JAPOSW010000041.1 GCA_026709505.1 Gammaproteobacteria bacterium
GCCGCCCATGCCGGAAAAACTCCTGAAACTCGGCTTATGATTAGTGGTAATTAGGAAGTACTATGCCATATTCGGCACATGCGGACAAAACAGGATGTGTCAGGGTAATTTCAACATGGTCTAATACAATGACCGCAATATCTTCTAGTGGTACTCGAACCTCCAGTTCTTGTGATATAGCAAGTGATGCACGATCAATACGCAGCCTTGCCGGCTTCGTGATTAATAAGCTACGCCAGCTCATTCGTTATTGATGCAAAAATTTTCTAACCTCACGCTTCACCGGATATATATTACCGAGTTCATCGACATGGAACTTGCGGAACGACAACAACGTTCTCGCTCCGACTCTATACTCACCATTTTTACCTACGTTTTTATCTCTGTCGTGAACCTTTAGTTTAATTGTCCCACTAGCTCGGTCACAACCTGAATAGTATCCGGCTTTGACTTCCTTTTTTGTTTTGACCTCAATAAAGTCGTTATGATGTAGTGAAAAAAGAAATTCAAAACTTTTATCTATCTTAATCCAGTCCTGTTCATTCTTATGTGCAACTATAGCCTTATCTGGCAAATCTTTTCCACGCTGATGATTATAGACTGGCACAAGATAGAACTTTTTACCTTTGGTAAAAATGTCTAGCCTCGGCATGGAGTCATTCTCAGCAAGTCCCCCGCGTATCTGGATGCCACTAAATTTATCGATACGCTTGGTAACCGTTCGCACAACAGGCCCCTCGCCGTTCTTCGAAGGCTTTCTTAGCGTATTTTCGGAAGAAAAAGCTTTGTCCGCCTTGCCATCATATTCTTCTAGACGTTCACGGATGGCCTCATACAGCTTTTTATTTCGATGCGGGTCTACCAAACTATCTAGATCGCTTAATTTTAGCCTGGACAACGGAATTTTTTGAGTTGCTGCACAGCTTCCACCCGCTTCTTTAGATCTTGAATAGATGGTTTCCTTATGCATGGCTCCGCTACCACGTCTATTCGGGGCACGGGAAACAAAAAGCGGTTTCATTCGCTCCAACTCTCCATCTGTATGATTGCCAAATGACCTCATCTTTGCCCTCAATTCCTCTGAATCGTTGATATACAATCGACTAATCAGCTCTTCACGAAAATGTTCCCATGGAAGAGGAAAATGTTCTTCAATCTGAGCATATGCTTGGGGGCTTACTACCTCCCCAGTAGTCGGATCAACGAACCCGCTATGGGCATATTTCAACTCCTTACCTCGCGAATAGTCAGCCAATCTCTTGATCATGCTATGGTTACAGGCGGCAATTACAACAGCATCCAGAGCATGGTGACGGTCATTCTCGCCTCGATTTTTGACTAGCCCCCATCGAGCTCTAAGAAACGATGTAAGCTGGCCGCTCAATACCACGCAATGCTGACTTTTACCTAACTGGTCTTCAGATAACTGTAAATATTTCTCTATATAGCTCTTCAAAAATCTTGCAATGTATCGAGTGTCATTCAAATTGCGTTCTCGAAAACCCTCCGCTTCTTCCTCATCAAAATTTCTCCTCAAGAGGCAATTGCGCTTTGCTTGGCGAAAGAGCTTATTGCCCTCAACATATGCTTGGAAATCCCGCCATCTACCGCCTTGATCTTTTAAGTATTCATAAGGAGTGCGGTTTAGCTTTTTCTGGTTCTCTTCAGTGAGAGCAAGAACTCGATTGCTCTTGCTATTGTAATAACTGCGCGAGTAAGGCAAGACATGATCAATCTGGACATAATTCTCATCGTTGATTACACGGTCAAGGTCAAGAGGTTTCAAAGAATAAACGCACTTGCCATTTTGCTCTTTGTAAAGCAACCATTTTTCAAGTTCTATGCCACTCGGTTTTCGATCATGGGTATCCTCAAAATGTTCACGTGATTGCTGTTTTTGATCTCTATATTTCTCCTGTTCCCGTTGAATCTTCTGTCGTTCGTTGAGTGGGCGCATTAGGTCTCTAGCCAGCTCTATATGGACTGCACTGGGCGATCCATAAAGACGGACGATTGCGTTTATTACTTTACGTGCTTGGTTGATTGCGCGAAGCACTACCGGATTCCGTGGAATGTCTAGATCATCATTCCAAATCATGGTATTTCGCTTTGAATCCCTGCCTTTATAGAGAGAAGGAAGCAATTTTTGTTTCTGATCATGATCCATTAAATTATGATGATAGCCGACTCGTTCACAAGCTTGGTCATAGCGTAGACCGCTTGCCATACCGGGAAGAATTTTGCGCAACGCCTTGAATGAAAGGTTGCTGAACTTGTCAAACCGAATAGTTAAAAGTGCTTCGATCATTTTTTCCTTGTTGGGCAGGTCGAGATTATTTAATTCATTTGTCGTTTCATCGTCTTCCTTGTACACGCTCAAACACCAAGCTATATCGTCAAGTAGCAGTGACTCACCTTTCATAAGCGCATCCTGGCTTATTTCTTGCCATTCAACAGCCAAATTATGATCTTCAAGCACCTTTCGTATTTCTTGCCAGCCATTCAATTCTATAAATGTGGCAGTTTCAGGATTAGGATTTTTGTCTTGTTCATACCTGAGCCCTGAAAATCGAAAATCATCATCAATCCCCGGTTTCTTGATCAATTCTGTTTTCAATTGCTTATATGTGAGCTTCCCCTTTTTTTGATAAGGCATATGCAGAACACCATTACGTTCGGCATTAGTAAGCCTGCGACTCTCGCCATGAACAATAATTCTCAAATTATTCAATTTGGTTAGCCAGACATGTCGTTCAGCACTGAAGCTTGCCTTTGGTGCCCTTTTTTCATGTTTTTCAAAAGTACAATGACCCAACATATCTAGCAAATCCTCGCCTGAGAGGGGAGGCTCTTGTTCCCAAAGGATACCTGTTTTTTTGTCGCCAGGCCCAAGTATCATCAACTCGAATTCTTCGCCGGCATGTTTATTTCCCATTTTTCGTTGGTGCCTAAATAATTCGGACAGCTCTTTTGCCAACAATCTTCGGGACAGGGACTTGCTGTAGTCACCCTGCTTGTTTCTCTGAGATTCCGGAAATTTTCTTAAAACCATTTCAGCAATAGTTTTGGCTCCACTCTCACTCATGAGTCTTTCAGTTTCGCTTAATCCCTGTTTAACCTTGCCTCCTTCGCTATTGTTGACAGCTCCTTCTTTTAGCTGTTCGGCTCGGCTAACCCAATGAAATCCACGATACTTGCAAATATGAAAGATTACGTTTGCCCATTCAGAGTCTTCAAGCTTGCGGCCCAAACCTTCAACCCTCAAAATCCAAGGTGATTGACGATGAGATTGAAATAGCGGATGTTTCTGCAACCAACCTTCAACTTGATGCTTATCGCCAGTTGCACAGCTTGAAGAAGCCTCAGGCGCAAGATTGATTCCCTCTTCCTTGAATAGTTGTCTCAACTTCTTTAGACGTGAAGCACGCCGAGACAATCGGCGGCGTGTGAGGCGAGCGGTGCGCCTTGCCTCGTTAAGCGGCTTACCCTCCTTATCAGTCTCAGCCTTGTTAAATGCACGAACACCCAGGTTAATGATTCGATCTTCCCCGAGAATCGCCCAACCTACAGAGGCAATTCCCACATCAAGCCCTAGCGTATAACCGAGGGAAGAAGAATTATGATTGATAGTCATTTAAAAATACTCTAAACTTACAAACCATAAAGTATGTAGTTATCCGGGGTGAGAACCGTTACTACAATAAGATGTTTATTCATCGTACCCGCCCAGCAGGAACATTCCTGCTGGGCTTTTATTTATATTCATACACCAAGTGCATCTCTCCCCTATCGACGATTAGAATTCGATAACATGGTGCTTTGGGATATCACCTATCGGGTGAGCATTTCAACCGCTATAAATTTACACTGGCTGATTCTATTTTATCAAGTTTTAATTGTCGACAGGGGTACTTGACTGTTAACTGACCAAACTCGGGATTCACAACTAAACATGTCCCGCCGCCACCTCGAAGTCAAATACTTCAACCCGAATAATGATAGCTCCGTGACCAGCCTGACAGCACAACCTAGTCCACCCCATATTCAAAAGAAGGCGCTGTCCCTCGGGCTAATTCTCGTTCTATGCCTTCCAGTTATCGCTATCGATCATGCAGCAGCGTTAGGAGAAAATCAGGAAATTATCCTCCTTGATGAATGGCCTGAAATCCAGACCAGTGCCAACATGCTGGACCTCCCCCAAATCCGGGAAATCCTCAGAAACTTCGATGAATCCCGAGGACATATCGTCCAAATACGCTTCCCAGGAGGTGCAGAGGGGCGTCTTTGGGGCAAATCCGTTGCCGAATGGCTGACCGCATTCGGTGTGCCCGGCAATCACCTCGATGTGCTTCCGGGTTCAGGAGCGGCTGATCGTATTGTTCTGGAGATTATTGATTCCCGTTAACCGGACAGACTGTTCTGTCCGGCGCAAATCTCCTCCTGCTGAGCCATTGGCATGAGTCATGAACCAGAAGCGAACTCGACCTATCGAGGGCGATATGCCCCAAGTCCGACCGGGCGCCTCCATCTCGGCAATCTCAGAACAGCGCTGTTGGCATGGCTGCATGCGCGTCTTTCACGGGGTCGGTTCATTCTTCGCATAGACGATCTCGATACCCCCCGAAACAAGCCCGGTTCGATTGAAGAGATTATTGCCGATCTTCACTGGCTTGGACTCGACTGGGATGAAGGACCGGATATCGGCGGTGCCAATGGCCCTTATCTGCAAAGTGGTCGGCTTGATCACTACGAAAAATTCTTTGATCAGCTCAAAACCGCCCATCTCATCTTCTCCTGCACATGCTCGAGAAAAGACGTCCAGCTCGCCCAAAGCGCCCCCAATGCAGGCCAGATTGAACCCATCTACCCCGGAACATGCCGACCTCCGGAAGGCTGGTCACAACAGGCTGCCGCAAACAGAACGCCCGTTTCATGGCGCTTTCTGACCCGAGACATCACCATCACGTCTCAAGCCGAGCTATCGGAACCCACAACAGTCAAACTCGACAAGACCATCGGTGATTTTGTTGTCAAGCGCAAGGATGGCCTGTATGCCTATCAGTTTGCCACAGTGGTCGATGATGGTTTGATGGGCATAACCGATATAGTAAGAGGTTCGGACCTCAGCGACTCAATGCTTCGTCAAGTCGCTCTGTTCGATGCACTTGGATTTTCTCGACCATGTTTTCTGCATGCCCCCCTGATGCACGATTCCCTTGGTGGGCGAATGGCCAAACGGGATGGCTCGGATTCTCTTGAAGCATGGAAATCCCGGGATAGGGCGCCCGAGCCGCTGATTGGTGAACTGGCCTCAAGCTGCGGACTCATGGATACAGCATATCCTATAAGCTGTCAGGAACTGCTTGAACGTCTGAACCTGGAAGATTTGCTGCGCAGCATGAGTGCAGCAAGAAAATCAGCGGCTGCATTGAACCCTGCCTGAAACACAGTTTGCCGTATGGTCCGGCAGAGCACCCTTGTCACTAGGCCCGAGGTGGTTTCCGCGATCAAAATGGCCAGTCCGGATAGTCGAAGAATCCCCGAAGCGCAGCAACCAGATCGACTTGATCCATGATTCCGGCCAGCTCCCGAATCGAATGCATTCCCAGTTGGGCAACCCCGATATCGACCGTCCTGATCCCGACCCGGGTCGCCGTGATCGGACCAATGGTTGAGCCGCACCCAAGATCGCTGCACATCACGAAGGATTGATAATCGATATCGTTCGCTTCGCAAACGACCCGAAACAATGCCTCGCTCTCACTATTGGTAGCATAGTTTTGATTATGATTGATCTTGATCACCGGTCCTGCATTCATCAGTGGACGATGATCCGGTTCATGTCGGTCTGCATAATTCGGATGAACCGCATGCGCGTTGTCCGCAGAAATCAGCATCGAATGCTCAAGCGAGCGCCCCAGGATTTCGTGGTCCCTACAGAGCCTTGAGAGCACCGACTCCAGAAACGGGCCAGCCGCACCACTCGTTGAGGCACTGCCGACCTCTTCATGGTCATTCAGGACAATCATTCTGTTGACATCACTTGTAGAGTCAATCAATGCCTCTGTCGCAGCATGGCAGCTCAACAGGTTGTCCAGTCTTGCCGAGGCAATGAACTCATCATCAAGACCAACCAGAGCGGGGGGCTGGCAATCGTACAGGGACAGCTCAAACGACAGGATACAGTCAATATCCAGTTCGGAATCCTCTTTTATCAACCACGTCTTGAGCAAGCCTGCAAAATCATGATGGTCATCGTCCGTTCTCATCAGCACCGCTGGCAGATGATTCTGTCGATCAATGCTTCGCCCCTCGTTTGCGCTCCGATCGAGGTGGATTGCCAGCGACGGAATAAATGCGACCGGCCGATCGGTTCGCAACAACCTAGATGTAATCGTACCGGTTGAGGTCTTTATGTTGATTCGACCAGCCAGACCAAGGTCGCGATCAAACCAGGGGTTCAGGAGCGCTCCGCCGTAGACCTCAACCGCCAGCATAACATAGCCATTGCGACATTGCGTGGCACGGGGCTTGACCTTGAGACATGGGCTATCGGTATGCGCCCCGACCATCCGAAACCCGGCATCGCCACTGACCTGATTCAGCCGCATGGCGATCAGCGATGAGTCGTTGCGAGTTACATAATAATCACCGGGCTGTTCAATATTCCATGCTTTTGCTTCCTCCAGCCGCTTAAAACCAGCCAGTTCCAGTTTCCGCGAAATATTCTTCACGGCATGAAAAGGGGTAGGCGAGTCAGCAAGAAATCCGAGCAGGTCCTTGATCTGGTTATTCATGGTTATTCGGCAACGCAACTCTTGCAGCTAGCACATATTTGGAGATCTCGATTGGCTGTGCCAGGCACTTTTACCCTGGAAGCATCCAATATGCCACATCGGCGCATAGAATCGGTCATCAAGTCGGGCTGCCGTCAGTCTTCCACCCCATACACACCCGCTGTCCAGACTGATGAATCGCCCAAACTGGTGGCACCCCAATGATGCCCAATGTCCAAACACTATCCTCCAGCTCCTGCACTTGACACTGTCATGCTCATACCACGGACGATAGCGTTTGGGCTGCGTCCCTGGCGGCCCTTTTTGCACAAGAGAGAGATTCCCCTTTCGGTCGCAATACCGCATGCGGGTGAAGGTATTGACGATGAAGCGAAAGCGTTCTTTAGGAGCCAGATCAGGACTCCACTTGGATGGTCGATTGCCATACATGCTACCGATGTAATCGGTGTAATCGTCTCCCTGCAGGGCCGATTCAACTTCCAATGCCCGTGCCAGTGCCTGTTTGCGACTCCATCCCGGATAGATTCCGGCGTGCACCATAATAGTCTTGATGGACTTGTCGCAATGCATGAACGGGCGTGTTCGTATCCAGTCTACAATATCCCCTAGATCCGGAGACTTGAGAAGTGTGGACAGGGTATCGTTTCTTCGCAAGCGCTGTACACCAGTCGCGACCGCAAGAAAATGCATGTCATGGTTGCCCAAAACCGTGATCACGCCATCTCCAAAACTTCGCAGCAGTTGCAGTGTCGCCAGCGAATTCGGGCCGCGATTGATCAGGTCGCCAGTCAGCCAGAGCTGATCGCTATAAGGATCGAATCCAATGCGCTCGAGAAGCTGCTCCAGAGGCATCACGCATCCCTGAATATCACCGATTGCATAAATCGCCATGCTAGTCTACCGTCATGGCGTGGCCGACAGCTTTGTCATTGCCTGCTGATGAGCCGGCTGTGGAAACACAAGAATTGCTGTCTGGATCGTGGATCGTCTGCATGCATTGGCCATCATTCTTCCAATAGTTCGCCAATCAGTGCTTCTTCGGCTTTTCGGGATTCGTCTGGATCATCTACGCTATCATGAATCATGCGTTCCCGCCGCTGTCGCCATGCCTCGCGAATAAACAGGTATTGATCGGGCTGTGCCTCAAGCAGCTTGTCTGCCGGCAGAAGCTCAGCTCGAATTGAAAGCAGACGAAGCACGGATGCATACTCCTTTTCCGGTGATTCGAGTTCGTTCAAGGGATCGGTATATATTGACCCTGCCGCAACCCCAAACGAATCGCGGATGGTGCTCGGTCCCAGAAATGGCAGCACAAAATAGGGCCCTGCCGGGACACCCCAGACCGCAAGGGTCTGACCAAAGTCCTCAACTTGCCTTGGCAAGCCCAAATAACTGGCAATATCAATCAAGCCCAGCATGCCAAATGTTGTATTGAACAGAAATCGCAGCGTATCCTTGGCCGCCTTGTCCGGCTTTCCCTGCAAGAGATCGTTGACGATGGTTGCGGGCTCGCGGAGGTTGTTGTAAAAGTTCCTGACCCCAGTCTTGACCGGCCCCGGTAATGTCTGATCGTACATTTGCGCGAGCGGCTTGATCAGAATGCGATCGCCCTCCATATTGAAGTTATGCATCCAGCGGTTGTAGGGCTCCAGCGGATCCTCGCTTGAATTTTGAGCCCCGTTACTGGCGCATCCCATCAGGCCCAGCGGTAGCAAGGAAAAGAGAAAAACCCGAAACAGCATGAGAAGGCTGGTCGGTGAGCATCGTTGATTCCAGTTGTTCATCCTGAGAAGGCATGCATATTCATGTTGTTCTTGATTCAAGGCGATCCATAGCACCATAGGGTAGAGCTGGGATTCGTATGGTTGACCGACATTATAATCGCGTCAGGCGGTGCATTTCATTGTGCTCCAGTTCGAATCCAATTCTATCACTGTGAAAAAATGATTGGCCTGTCCCTGATCGAAAATTACCAAGATCTGGCATGGTCTACCGACTGTATCGATCATCATTGTTCTGAATTCATGGAGTGGCACACGGATAAGAAGCAGTCAGAGAAGGAGCCATTCCGTCTTGACTCTGATTCCGTACATCCAGATTAGGAAATCAAGTCAGCCAGGCGCAGCCGGAAAATCTTGCCGGATGCCCCCTTGGGCAACTCGTCCATGAAGTGGATTCTCTTCGGGGCCTTGACTGCACCCACCGACTGTTCGCAAAAACTCCGGAGTTCCTCCTCGCTGCAAGCGTGCCCATCACGCACCACCACGCATGCAGCCACCTCTTGACCGTAGTTTTCATCAGGCACTCCAAACGCCGCCGCCTCCAGCACAGCCTGATGCCTGTACAGAACATCGTCAATTTCTCGAGGAGCGATATTTTCTCCTCCCCGGATGATCAACTCCTTGATACGCCCGGTAATGAATAAATAACCATCCTCATCCTCATAGGCGATATCCCCGGTTCTGAACCAGTTTCCGAAGAATCCTGCCGATGTTGCGTCAGGATTCTTGTAGTAGCAGTCCAGGGTATTATTGCCCCGTATGACCATTTCACCGCGTGTTCCTTGCGGACACTGTTCGCCGGACTGGTCGACAATTCTTATGTCATTGCCATATGGAATGCCCACGGAGCCCGGCTTGCGCGGTGCCGGGGGCATGGGATTCGAAGCCACCGTCCCGGCAGTCTCTGTCAGACCCAAGGTCTCAACCATCGGTACCTGAAACGTGCTCTCCCACTCGCGCATGACAACCGCTGGCAATGGCGCCGATGCGGACCGGGCAAATCGAAAGCGTTCAAGCCTTGAATCATTGCCGAAGGCGAATTCTTCATTCGCGGACCGGTCAAGCAGATACTTGATGATCGTAGGAACCAGGCTCGACCACGAGCATTGATGCTCAGCGACCAATTTCCAGAAAGTACTGGCACTGAATCGTTTTGGAATGACCACGCTGCCACCGCTGACCAATGGCGCAGCAATCGTCACCATGGCCCCGTTTATATGGTAGACCGGCAGCACGCAAAGCGCCCGGTCGTCTTCTGCGAGCTGATGCCCGCTGACTACATTGGTGCCGCCGCTGACAATGGCACGATGCGACAGCAATGCGCCTTTGGGCAATCCGGTAGAGCCCGATGTATACAGCAGCAGAGCCGAATCATCCGCGCGGGGCGCGTGGACCGGGATTGTACCGGTCGGACTGTCCGGCCAATTTGGGCCGCTGACGGGATCCACCCTTATCATGCTTGTGGTGCAGTTGGTGTCGGACATCAATGTCTCAAGCAACTGCACATAGCACGCCTCGACAAAAACAACCTCGGCATCCGAATGCTCGAGCACATATTCAAGATGCTTCTGCCCGGCAACCACATTCAACGGTACAACAACACGGCCGCTGGCCATAATTCCAAGCAGGAGCTGGGCAGACCAGATCCCATTGTCCAGCATGAAGGCTACTTTTGAACCCTGGCGGATTCCCATATCGTCAAGGCGGCATGAAACAGCATCAATATTTCGCTTCAAGTCGGCGAAACAGATTGACTGATCCGTCTCCGGCTGGATCAGGAAAGTCTTTTCAGGCTGCTCCGCCGCACGCTGGCTGATGATTGAGGAAACAGTAGGCATTTTGATCAAGACCTCAGTTTTCCCCATATTTTTCCAGATATGCTCCAAACAGTTCCTGCTCTTTAGGCCGGTCCTCGTCGATGGTAGTGACCAGATGGGTGGTATTGATGAAATGGCGGTAATTCAGGTTTTCACTGATGCTGTTGCCGCCCCAGGTGCCGCAGCCCATAGACAGGGTGAACGGCATGGCATTGTCGAAACTTCCGCCGTTGCCAAATGCATGTGCCTGATTAACCAGCACCCGAACCACATCCACTTCCTCGGCCAGTCGAGCAGACCGTTCATGCCTGGATGTATGGATTCCGCATGAATGACCGCGACCATTGACCAGCAGTATATTCTTGACCAATTGCACGGCATGATCAAAATCGCTGGCCTTGTATACGGTTAGCAACAGGGACAGCTTTTCATCGGCAAATGGCGAGTCTGGATTGAACGACTCCTGCTCGACCAGAAAGAACTTAGAGCGCTCTGCTGCTCCACCGAGATTCAGTCCGCGGGCGAAGACATCCGCGTCTCGCGCAATCAAGTCACGCGACAGCTTTCCATCTTTCCAGAGTTTTCGCTGGACTTCCGACTGCTGATCTGACGGTATCCGATATGCCCCGATCTTGACCAGAGCATCCATCGCGGAATCATAGATGTCCTCAAGAATAATCAGGGAATTTTCGGATGAGCAGGAGGTTGCGTTATCGAAGGTTTTCGAAGACTTTATCTTGGAGACAGCTTCTTCAAGGTTCGCAGTCTCGTCAATAATCACCGGCACATTGCCCGAACCAACCCCAATTGCAGGAGTGCCGCTGGCATAAGCGCTTTGCACGTTTGTCTGAGAGCCTGTAGCCACAATCAGGTCAGCAGCCTCAAGCAACAGTCTGGTCATGTTTCTGGAGACTGGTGCGGGAAGAACTTGCACAAGATCCTCGGGTGCGCCAACCTTTGCGACTGCGCTACGCATCAGGCCAGCCGTCTCCGAAGTGGTTTTCCAGCCTGCCGGAGAGGGTGCCAATACAATCGCATTGCCGCCCTTTAATGCCATCATGGACTTGTTTACGGGTGTTGCCGATGGATTGGTCGATGGCGTAATGGCGGCCACCACCCCGACCGGCTTGGCATATTTGACCAGTCCGCGGCGAGGAGAGTCCTCAATCACTCCTACGGTTTTCACACGCATCAAATCGCGCAAGGTGCCGAAGGTCTTCCTCTGGTTTTTTATGACCTTGTCCTCAACATTGCCAATCCCGGTATCCTGAACCGCAAGCTCGGCTATTCTTCGAGCGTTTTCCGGCTTGTACAGCGACCAGGCTACAGCGGTAACCAGCTCATCTATCAGCTCCTGGCTATACCCCGAAATTGCCTGCATGGCTGTTCGGGCTCTGGCAATTGATTCCCTTATAATTCGACGTTCAGTATTATTCTCGATTTGTGACGACATGTAATGACCGGCTTGTCCGATAATTTATTTGATCCGAATGGTTCACGGAACCATCCAACGCGGATTGTATCCAGTCAAGGCAGCCGATTCAATAAACCTGGGGCAGAATGAATCTGGATCTTGCGCCATGGGTCCTCGCCTGGTGTGCTCTTGCCATGGCATGCGGTGGACTGATCAAGGGAGTTTTGGGGATCGGGACGCCACTTCTCACTGTGCCTATGATGGCCTTGGTCCTGCCTGTTCACGAGGCGGTTGTCATTATGGCGATTCCAGTGGTGGCTGCCAACCTCTGGCAAGCGTATGATGCCGAACAACCGCTTGAGACTGTAAAGCGGTTCTGGCCCGCCTTAGCAGCCCTGTTTGCTGGAACCTGGTTTGGCGTCTGGATTCTCTCCGGCATAGAAGAGAGAGTATTGCTGACAATCGTGGGAATCATGGTTATATGTTTTACCCTGATCCAGGGGTCCAAGCGGAAAATCATGATACCCGCTCGTGTCGAGAAATTAACGGGCGTTGCATTCTGCGGGAGTGCCGGGCTGATTGGGGGCCTCTCTTCCATGTTCGGACCCATGATGATTCTTTATCTTGTGTCCCTGCCAACGCTTTCGAAAGACAAATTCGTCAACACCATCAGTTTTCTCTACGTCGGTGCCGTTGTTCCCTGGGCTGTATTGCTGGTCGTTATGGGGTTAATGGATGCCCGGCTCGCGCTGGTCTCCGGACTTGCCGTGATTCCGCTTTCTGCAGGATTGCTGATCGGCCGGTCAATACGGAAATATGTCAGGGATTCGATTTTCTATCGCTTGATTCTCGGAGTACTGATCGTCTCCGGCGGCAGCATGATCTGGAGGGCCCTGCTCTGAGAAATTTCGGTAGTGGCCCGGCTGGCAACTTGCCTGTTTTCCGGAAGACGAAATCGTTTACAATGTCCGTGAGTGCAACAACCCTTCTCAAATGATCCGGAGAAAGCCATGAAACGACTAATGAGATTCACCCCCCCCCCCCCCTCGTAAATTAACAGTCTTTTTACTGCTGGCAGTACTGGCCGGGCCGGTCTCGGCGCAGACGGTAACCACGCCGGGGCTGGTCGGCCCTCCGGCTTGTGCAGGGACAGGCGAGAGTAATGACCCTCTTGCTGGAAGCATTTCGGCTGTAACGACTACCACTGTAACTTTGAGTCATGATGCCCGTAATAACCTGTACAGCGAACTGCGCAGCCGGGCAGGAGATGGCGGGGCAACTTCATTTCCCCTTCGATACCGTGTCTACAACGCCCGGACAGGTTCGCAAACTGGTAGCCAGGGTGGTTTCGCCACTATAACTTCAAGCAACCCAAATCTTGCATCAGGAACTAACGCACCCTTTGCCTTGACCGAGAAAACGCCTTACTACATCACGGTCTATACAACGGCATCCGGCTTTGGCGAATCACGGCCCTTGCTCACGCGCTGCTTCATGACGGGCGGCACCTACACGCCGAGCAACGAGAGCGGGCAGCCCGGCTTCGTGGCCAACACTACAAGCGGATGCTTCTCGATCAGCCCCCTCACCCGTCTCGATGTCCGCAACTGCCTGTGCGGCCGGTCCAGGATCTGGAATGACGATACTCAAAATACCACAGCGCGGCAGAATCTGGGCTGCGCCAACTGACGGCCGGGCCGAAAACGGCCATGACCGACCATGAACCAGGGCGGCTTCCGGGCCGCCCTTTCCCGCATCAGACCCTGCAGTTTTCAGACTGATCCGCTACGGAAATTCCGGTTAACCAGCTCAAGCAGGTCAGCAATGATAAATTGCCGACAAATATCCCGATCAAGACCTGGCAACCCAATCAAGTCGCAAATTCGCTTGCAATCCGTTTCAATAGTGTAAAATTCGCACATGTGAGCAGTTGAGCTCATCGATAACGAAGTCGAACTTTGCGTGCTTGCAATTCGGTTATGACCGTAGTTCCAGGCGCCAATTCCAGACAGATAACCAATAAGTTCGATGGTGATTCTCGTCACCGTCAATTGAACCAATGAGTGAGAATTAATAATGAAATTTACAAGATACATTGCTTCGGGACTGCTTGCATGCAGCATGATGCTGGTCTCGAACGCATCGCTCGCCGCATGCGCCACCGACTCTCTGCCTGACAGCCTGGCAGGCCCGGATGGCTTTCCAGAGCGTGCCTTGACCATGATCGTGCCCTATGGCCCGGCCGGGGGTTCTGGACAGGTCGCACAGGCCATGGCTCAGGCTGTAACCGAATTGACCGGCGTCAACATCAATCGCGACCACAAACCCGGTGGCTCCGGAACAGTCGGCATGACCGCCTACATGGCATTGCCCACCGACGGATATTCCGTACTTGAACATATTGACGATGCATCAAGCGCTCATGCACTGGACTCAAGCAAGCCCAATCCTGCTTCTGACCTGATTCCACTGGTTATTTCACAAATCACCTTTTCACAAATCTTCATTCGAACCAACGAAGATCGGTATACCGACTGGAACTCCTTTGTTGAATGGGTAAAGGCACAAGATGGAAAGGCCACCATCGCCAATGTATCCAAGGAAGGTTCCATGGAACGTGTGACCATGAAGGCCATATCCGATGCAACCGGCATAAGCATGCAGCAGATTTCCTTTGACAAGGGTGCGCCGCGATATGGCGCTCTGGCTGGCGGTCAGGTCGATGCACTGTTTGAGCAGCCCGGCGATGTCCGAAAATTTCTGGATGCAGGCACCTTCAAGCCAATCCTGACTATTCTTCCGGAAGCACCGTCGGCTTTTCCTGATGTCCCCTCTCTTTCTGATGCCGGACTTGATTTTCAGCCGCTGTATCGATTTCGCGGTTTCTATGTACACAAGGATGCCCCAGCTGACCGGGTCGAGTGGCTACAGTGGGCATTTCAGAAAGCCTATTGCGAGCAAAGCTACCAGGACTACAACAAGAGCAAGTTCATGCATCTAATCGAAAGTTATCGGGATACGGAAGGTGCCCGCGAACTGATTACTGCAACCATCAATCAGTACAGAGATGTCTACAAGGAGATGGGCCTCGACGTCAAATAGATCATCTTCCTGAATTCACATGCCCTGGCATTCCGGATGCCAGGGCATTCCCTGATTTCAACCCAGCATGAAAAACCTGCGTGTTGCCCATATCGTCGAGGCGACGATATGGCTTTCGCTTGCATTATTGCTGTTCGTCAGCTCGTTTGACTTCAATCAGGAAATCGAAATTTACAAATACGGAGCCTCTGCATGGCCCAGAGCACTGCTTCTGTTGATTGCGGTGGCTGCGGTTGGCCAGTTGCTCGGTCAATGGCTACGAGGAGAATCGCAGGGTTCGAAAATGCTGGGCAAGGCCTCTGATGATGGTGCCGAGCTGGCCGCGGAGCTCTCGGACCACAATAATCCGAAATGGCTTGCATGGACGTTTATGATAATGACGATTCCCTTCTTCTACATGAATGTACCGGGAATTGTAGGCGACCTGCTGTCGCTGGAAAAAGCTGGACTGAACCAGGTAAAACTGCTCACTGCCGCAGCTTTGCTGGGTATATTCCTGTTGGCGATTCGTGGCAATCATATTGGTGGGATGCTGACTCTGCCTCTGCTGTTTGGCGCTTTTCTCCAGGACTTCGGCTTTTACTTCACTGCACCTTTTTTCATATTGGGTACGATGTACCTAATGGGAGAAAGACGCTGGAAGAACATGACCATGATCGCTGCGCTGGTCATGGGTATCATGCTGGCGTTATTCGTAAGCCTGCTTTATGTTGGTCTACCGACCGGAATCATCAGCCCGTTTTACGAGTTCGGGACCACCATAGTGAATCTGTTGCAATAGCTGCGCAATGGATACCCTGAACAATTTCATAAACGGAACCATTGCGTTATTTGGGGACCCGCTTGGCATCCTGATTTTTTTGGGAGGGGTAATTGGCGGCATGCTGTTCGGGGCGATACCGGGAGTCAGCATGCTGACCCTGGCAGCCATTCTGCTTCCGTTTACGGCACATCTTTCCCCGGAACATGGCATCATGCTGTTTTCGGTAATCTATTGCACTGGCGTCTACGGCGGTGCGATTACTGCGATTCTGTTCAACATTCCGGGAGCGCCGGAGAATGCGCCGACCGCCTTTGACGGCTACCCCATGACTCAAAAAGGACAGGCGGGCAAGGCCGTAGGTGCCGCTGTGACCTGCTCCGCGATCGGTGGCACCGTATCTGCCGTGATCATGATGATTGCCACCGCCCCGATTGCCGGTTGGGCGATCTCGGCATTCGGCCCCCCGGAGATTTTTGCCCTGGTGTTTTTCGGGCTGGCAGTGGCCTCTTCGGTTGGAGCCAAGACCTTCTGGAAAGGGTGGCTGTCGATCCTGCTTGGCCTTCTGATTGCGGTGGTAGGTCTGGATCCGGTTGGTGGCATCGAGCGTTGGGATTTTGGCATGCCCTACCTGTTGGCGGGTATTCACTTCATTCCGACAATTCTCGGTTTTTTTGCGGTCTCGGAAGTATTTGTACAGGTTGAAAAGAAAGCAAGGGGAGCTTACAGTGCGCCAAAAGTCGGCGTCGATTTTCCGAGTCTGGCAGAACTGTTTGCACAGAAGATCGCAGTCATTCGATCCATTTTTATTGGTTTTTTCTGCGGTATTCTGCCTGGCATTGGGGCGACTCTGGCAGCCTTCATGGGCTACAACGAAGCAGTGCGCTGGTCCAAGGACAGCAAGGAATTCGGCACGGGGAAAATGGAAGGGGTGGTTTCCTCTGAAACGGCCAACAACGCGGCTACCGGCGCTGCAATGATTCCGCTATTGGCGCTTGGACTCCCTGGCGGTGCGCTGACTGCAATGATGGTTGCGGTTTTTCAGATGCATGACATGGAGCCCGGGCCACTGGTGTTTTTGAATAGTGCTGATCTGGTATGGGTTGTATTCTCCGCCATGTTCTTTGCCAACCTTTCCATACTGCTGATTGGGTTTCTTGAAACCAAGACCATCATCAACCTGCTCCGTATACCGTTTCAATTTCTTGCTCCTGTAATCCTTCTGCTCGCTACCGTCGGCGCTTATGCGGTAAGGGGCTTGCCGATCGATATTGTGGTGATGTTTATTGCCGGCATTGTGGGATTTTTCCTGCGTCGGTCCGGCTATTCCGTGGCCGGGATAGTGCTTGGCCTGATTCTGGGAAAAATCGGCGAGCAAACGTTTGCACAGGCTATGCAGATGCTCCACTTTGAATGGTCAGGATTTTTATCGAGACCCATTGCAATTACCCTGATCATTGCGGGCGTGCTTACTCTGTTGAACAGCATCTATTCTGCTTTCTTCAAGAAATCGGCTTGAAGTCGGCCAACTTACGAATTGACGGATAGCAATCTCTGACCTTGTATTGCTTCATAATGCCTTGATTCACGTCTACCCTCGACAATCAGCCGGATGCGCCATGGCAAGGGCCGGTAATGATGACACCTGCAGGTATTTCCCATAAGTTGTACTTGGCGATGCGAATTTTACCTATCACAAACCCCTTTGATTTACCGCCTCAAAACACCTCAGGCACCTATGATATAATTACCTTTCGAAAGTAAATCTATTCTCGAGTTCACCTACTATTCCCCTACCTGACTTGACTGAAAGATCATGAACAGACGGAAGCTTCTTCTAAACATCGGCACGGCGACTATAGCGATTCCCCTAACTGTACTGATTCGCCAGACGGCACATGCGACGGATCTGCCCGAGCTTGCGTTAACCGATTCGACCGGTCAGGCCCTGGGATATGTCCGGGAATCCGAAGTGGATGGCCAAACCTGTGCCAACTGCCAGCTTTATACGGGTGTTGAGAGTGAGGATCTCGGACCTTGTGTTCTATTTCCAGGAAAATCCGTCCGTGCCGCCGGATGGTACAAGTCCTGGATCCAGAAAGTTTCCTGAACGATGGGCAGGTAGGTGAATAGTCTTGTACTGGAGCACCTAGATCCATGAAATTGAGGGCGTATCGGCAATAGCTTGTTTACTTGCTCTAATGCCAACATATGGAACCGAAGTAAGCAATATCGAGCTAATCCTGATTTGAGTACCTGATTCTTGACGGACACATCAGTACCTTTCCGGAACATCAAGCTTCATTTTCTCCCACTTCTCGGCCTTTGTCAGTTGGTAGCCAGGATCGGACAAGGTTGCTGTTCTTTTCGGTTTCATTTTAGATTTTTCCAGTATGCGTCCCATTTCTCCCATGGTTCAAAGTGTTTTGCTGCCGATGTATTCCAGTTTATCGGTATGGAAATTGTGTCAGAATGATCTACTCGATACTGAAGAACCGGTGCCCCTACCGGGATCCCGAGTTCGACTACGAGGCACTGATGGTCAACCGCAATGCTGAGTGCTGGATCTGGAAACTCCGGGAATACGGGTATCTTCCCCCGCCAGACATGTCACCGCAATCACGGACAGTATAAATCTCTTTACAGACAGGCAGGGGCGGACTGGCCGATGCAACTGAAGGCACCGGACCGTCAAGTATTGCGGGGCTGACACCTGTAGCACCTCTGATCATCAGCAGTCGCTGGAGTTTATGCGGCCCGCGGCAAGTGCGGATAGCTTAGCAGACAGTGCGATTGCCCACCGCTTCATGGTTGATTACTTCAACTCTGATCTTGACTATCATCAACGGATGATGGCTGAAACCCGCACTTATTGAGAATGCGGTCACGTAGTACAATGCCAAGAACTCAGCGCACTACGTCCAAGTCAAGACCATTATCAAATGCGCTGGCTTTCATTCTAGCAAATAACTCTTCGGGTGGCTTGAAGCCACCGGCACGGTCAAAGGCCATAGTTTGAATTTCAAACTGGTCTTTCCCTTCGGCTTCATCCAAAAGCGTATCGTCTTCACTCTCCGCCCATTCCTCCGCACCAATATTCCCGGATATCTGTTGTCTCTGTTGTCCGAATTCAGTTAACCGAAGAGGGCTATCTTGGGTTATCACCGGCGAATCGCGAAGACCAAGAAGGTATTGTAAAATTCTGTCTATCTTTTCATCAAGTTTTTTTATGAGTGTCTTCAAGTCCTTCCGGTCGGCATTGACGTTTGTCGCCCAAACTCCGAGAGAAAATGCGATAGTCATGAAACCGAGCAATACTGCCCCGTTCAAGTCTATAGTTACCATAATTACAATCTCTCGCCTACAACAGATGTTGTTCCCGTAAATTGTACACTTTTTTCAAAACCGGGATAATGTATATAATCATGATTATACACATATCAATAGATTATTCTCTTCAAGGAAAGGTCGAATGCGACAAACTGTAATATTTCAAGGTGCCTCGTTGGTTTTGGCTTTCTGGAATCTTTACCTTCATACGTTACATTCTTCGCCTTCATGATCAAACACGATCGGTTGATCCCTGAAAATTCCTCCTACATCAGAAAAACCACATTCTCATATTTCGATTCCGGTCACTGAAATTTTGACGGTATTGGTTATAGTGCAATCAAATTCAGCTAGCAAGCCAGGCATCGCTGAAATTTGCTCAAACGCAGTAACCCTGTTAGCAGCAATAACACAGCTTCCACTGCAACAATCGAAAATATCACAATCTATACACCTATATCGTTCACGCCATGCTAGAAATCCACGCTTTGCAAAAAGACCTGTCCAGACGGGTACAAGGGGACGTATTGACCGATCACTTTGACCGGGGTCTCTATGCAACGGATGCTTCAGCCTATCAAATAATGCCACTTGCGGTTGTGGTTCCAGAATGCGAAGAGGATATTGCCGAGACTCTCGACTATGCCTCGCAAAACAGTATTCCAATACTGCCACGGGGCGGCGGAACCTCCCAGTGTGGACAGACTGTCTCCGAGGGCATTGTGGTCGACACCAGCAAGCACCTCAACCGTCTTTTTAACATTGATCCGGATAATCATGAATGTCGAGCGGAAGGCGGTATTGTCCTGGACGAACTGAACCGGAAACTAAAACCCCACAACCTATGGTTCCCAGTTGATGTCTCGACCAGCAGTCGAGCAACCCTGGGCGGGATGACTGGAAACAACTCCTGTGGAAGTCGATCAATCCGATATGGACTCATGCGCGATAACGTAGTCGACATTGATGCCATGCTACCCAATACCGAAACAATGAGTTTTTCGGATGTCGATATTTATTCCGGAGATAATCATCCGCTGATCAAGGCACTGTTGAATATCGGAAATCGCGAGCAGCATGAGATTGAGCATCGGTTTCCAAAGGTGTTGCGGCGCGTGGGTGGTTACAACATTGATGCACTGACTCCCAAAACAAAATCCGCCAATCTCTCGCATTTACTGGTTGGCTCGGAAGGAACCCTGGCGTATTTTCGGAGCATTGGCCTGAAATTATCCCCGATTCCAAAACACAAATTGCTCGGAATTTGCCATTTCCCGACCTTTCATGCAGCCATGGATGCTGCCCAGCATCTGGTCACTCTGGGGCCGATTGCCGTGGAATTGATCGATCGGACCATGATTGACCTCTCCCGGGGAATCCCATTGTTCAAGGGCACGATGGAGAGGATGTTGAACGGCGAGCCCGAGGCTGTGCTACTGGTCGAATTTGCCGGGGAAGACCCGGCTGAAAACCATCGGCGGCTCCGGGCATTGAGCGAGATGATGTCTGATCTGGGGTATAGCTTTACCAATCCGAAAGAAAGTCGCGGCGGAGTAGTCGAAGCCATTGATCCGGCTTTTCAAAATTCGGTCTTTGAGGTCAGAAAAGCCGGGCTCAACATCATGATGTCGATGCGTGACGACCGAAAACCCGTGTCCTTTGTGGAAGATTGCGCGGTGGAACTGAAGGATCTTGCCGAGTATACGAGTAGGTTGACCAACATCTTTCACAAGCACGGAACAGAAGGAACGTGGTATGCGCATGCATCAGTTGGCTGCCTGCATGTCCGGCCGGTTCTGAATCTCCGCCTTGACCAGGACAGAAAGGCAATGCGCGCCATCGCCGAGGAATGCTTCGACATGATACTTGAGTACAAGGGTTCGCACTCGGGCGAGCACGGTGACGGAATCTGCCGCTCGGAATTTCACGAAAAAATGTATGGAAAGCGGATTACCGAGGCCTTTGCGGAGGTAAAAAAACTGTTTGACCCCAAAGGCCTCATGAATCCCGGAAAGATCGTCAATCCACTCCGGATGGATGATGCAAGCCTATTTCGATTTCCACCGGATTATTCGGTACCAGCGATGAAGACGGCACTGGACTGGCGAGGCTGGACCGGTCAAGGTGGTGGATTTCAGGGAGCAGTCGAGATGTGCAACAACAATGGTGCCTGTAGAAAGCTAGTCGGGGGAGCGATGTGCCCGTCATTTCGTGCAACCCGGGATGAGCGACACGTAACGAGAGGCAGGGCAAACGTGTTGCGTCTGGCTATTTCGGGCCAGCTCGGCGAAGGAGCACTAACTGATGAACGAATGAAGGAGTCCATGCAGCTTTGCGTGAGCTGCAAGGCCTGTCGCCGCGAGTGTCCGACTGGCGTAGATATGGCCAGAATGAAAATTGAGGTGAATGCGGCACGGCATGAGGCATTTGGTTCAGACCTGCATCAGAGACTGATTGCGCATTTGCCGAGATATGCTCCTTATGCTTCACGCATGCACGGCTTGAGCAACCTTCCTTTGCGCTCCAGGGGTCTTCGGCGGTGGATAGAGCCTGCTACGGGCATGAGCCACAAGCGGCCACTGCCCAGATGGTCATCAACCCCCTACCTGAATCCGGCAACCGAAGGCCCAGCGGATGGCAAGCCCATTGTATTGTTCGCCGACACTTTCAATACCTGGTTTGAACCGTCTAACCTGCATGCGGCAAGGCAGGTGCTGGCCGCAGCCGGTTTTCGCGTGCATTCCCTGACGAGTCCGGATGGACATCGGCCTTTATGCTGCGGACGCACCTATCTGACTACCGGCATGATTGACGAAGCAAAGCAGGAAGTCCAACGCCTGCTTGAAGCGGTAAGACCCTATCTTGAAAAAGGCATGCCGATTATCGGAATTGAACCGAGCTGCATACTGGGACTACGCGATGAGATACCGGCATTGATGGGAACCCGGGAATCGGAACAGCTCGCTGCGATGTCGTATCTATTCGAAGAATTTATCGAGATGGAAAATCCAGAACTGGAGTTTCAGCCTGCCAATGGCTTTGCCCTGCTGCATGGCCACTGCCACCAGAAATCCTTTGACCAGATGAGGCATGTGGAGCGTAGTCTTTCACGAATTCCGGGTCTTGAAGTCGAGACCATCACATCGGGCTGTTGCGGGATGGCGGGTGCTTTTGGCTATGCGAAAGACACGTACCGGGTCTCCGAGGCCATGGCTGAACTTGATCTGCTTCCTGTAGTGCGAAAAGCCGACCACAAAGCCATTATCCTGGCTGACGGGACATCGTGCAGGCACCAGATTGCTCTGGGAACGGAACGAGAAGCAATCCATGTTGCAATGTTGATGTATTCGTTCTTGAACAGATAGAGCTGTAAACTGCCCTTGCCGACTGGTCGGCATGGGGTGCCGAGGGTTTCGTTCACTTTGGAAATGACTTCTCGTCCATAAAGTCAATCATGGTCTGTGCCTTTTTCAAGGTCAGATCAACCGCATCTTCACGACTGAACGAAATATCCGCCCGAATAAACTCCTGGGTCTGCATCTGCCCATCCTTCTCAAACGCAATGACTGCTTCCGTCGTCCATCCGTGGGCCACTTTTTTCGGGCGAGGCTGAATCGTGAATCCCTTGTAGGGCACGGCCTCTTCTTGATTGGCCGCCGCTCGCCCTGAGCCAAATAGATTCTTCAGAAAGTTCATCTTGAAACCAGCCCGCCTGATTACTCGAGTTCAATCATTCTGTTGTGGGCATGCAGTGCCGCTACCTTGTAGGCCTCAGCCAGGGTCGGATAATTGAAGGCATTCTCCAGAAAATAATCAATGGTGCCTTTCAGTGTCAACACCGCTTGACCAATGTGAATCAGCTCCGTTGCCCCTTCTCCCACAATATGTGCACCAAGCAGTCTTCGGCTCTTTGTGGAATAGATCGCCTTCAAAACGCCCGAACGAAGGCCCATAACCTTTCCGCGAGAGGTCTCGCGGAGCTGTGCAAGACCAGTTTCATACGGAATCTTCCTTTTTATCACCTCCTCCTCGGACATGCCTATGGTAGACATCTCCGGAACCGCATAAATGCCGTAAGGAAAATATTGCGGCTTCTCGTAGACTTTCTCGCCCAATGCATCCAGCACGGCAATTCGGCCCTGTTCCAGAGCAGTTGATGCCAGGCTCGGAAATCCGATCACGTCACCACAGGCATACACATTCTGTTGCGAGGTCTGGAATCGGTCATTCACAGTCAGTCGTCCCCGATGGTCCGTTTCCACTCCTATATTCTCAAGTCCAAGCTTGCCGGTATTTCCCACCCTGCCGGCAGCAAACAGAACCATGTCTGAAGCAATAGCCCGATCATTTTCAAGAATCACTACACAGTTGCCGTTCTCCCTGACTTCGATCGTCTTGACTGCCTGTCCAAATTGCAGCCTCAAGCCACTGTCGACAATCTCATGACGAAAATGCATCAGAATTTCCCGATCCATGAAGTCCAGCATGCTGTCTCGGGGCTCAACCAGCGTGACATTTATATCCAGCGTCTTGAAAATCGTTGCGTACTCAACCCCGACTACACCGGCGCCGATCACGGTCAGGGTACGCGGCAGTTTTTTCATGCGCGTGACCTCGTCTGAATCAATTACCCTTTCACCATCAAAAGGCACATCATCGGGACGATAGGTCTGGGTACCCACAGCGATGATGAAACAATCGGCCGACAGGGAAACCCTGTCTCCATTGGCCTTGTCTACACCTATGGTCCCGGCATCAACAAAATGCGCAAACCCCTGCACAATCTGCACACCGTTTCGGACTAGATGATCCTGCTGAATATCGACCTCGTTTTGCAAGGTCATGCTGAGTCTCTGCATGAGATCAGAAGCCTGGATATCGGATTTGGCACGATAGGCACGACCGTAAAATCCGCGTTCTCGCCATCCGGTCAGGTTGAGTACCGTCTCACGCAGGGTTTTGCTTGGTATGGTGCCGGTATGCACGCACACGCCACCGACTCCGCCCATACCATCAATAATTGCGACATGCCTGCCAAGCTTGGCTGCCTGAATGGCTGCGGTCTTGCCCGCAGGGCCACTGCCTATGATGATTACGTCAAAATGCTGCATAACAAGATATTGACACGGCGATTTGGGGCTTGAGGTTTCATTGATTGAATATGGATTATGCGACATAATACCAAAACCACCTCACGTTTTGGCCCTGACTTGATGATCTCCTATGCAGCCGTGACTGGCGATGTCCACCCTTGATAGCATGTATCAGATCACCACGAAGCAGTCCATTCGTGCATCAGGCAATTAATAATTGTTGTTGTTTATCCCGAATGACGACATGTAAACCGATTTGTCAGCCATGATTCCAACTTCACGACAACGCGCCGAATTCGAGGAAAAAGGCTACCTTGTCGTCAGGAACTTCAATTCCAGAGAACGGGTGGATGAAGCCCGGTCAAGATTCGGGAAACTGTTTCGCGGAGAATTTGAAACCGGACTCCAGCCAGACGAGTGGAACTGGCGTTTCGGCAGTTCGGACACCAGCCTGACCCGGCAGATTTGCAATGGCTGGAAATCCGATCGCGCGATTGCCCGACTGGTGCTGGATGAACGGGTCGGCCAGATTTGTGCGGAACTGATGGACTGGCCCGGTTCACGCATCAATCAGGATAATGTGATATGGAAACCGCCGGGAGCCAGGCAGGTGGGCTTTCACCAGGACGACAGCTATCAGGAATGGGTCGACCCGCCTTCCATGGTCACCTGCTGGATGGCCCTGGACAGAACAAAAAAGAATGCCGGTACAATCGAATACGTGCGCCACTCCAACCACTGGCCACTGCAAACCCGAAAGTTTACCTTTCATGCACCCGATGATTATCACGAGGCACTCAAGTACACGGCAGAGGAACTAGGGATTGATGATTACTCGATTGATGCGATTGAGGTTAACGCCGGAGATGTGGTATTTCACCATGGCAAGACCTGGCACGGTTCGGGCTACAATCATTCCGGGCAGCCTCGGCATACCGTGGTCTCGCACTGCATGTCTTCGGACAGCCGCTTCCACGCTGACAATGTCGGGCCAATTTACGGACGCTACAGGAAATACGGCAGCACTGAAATGGACGAGAGTTTTTTTCCGGTCATATTCCGAAAGGACGGCTATCGCTCGGCCTGTCTGGAGTCATATGCCGAACAATGAAGATGAAGGCCTTCAGAACAGGTAGTCGATTTGGATTCCGCATGTCCGGGATTTTGAAACGGGCAGTCAGTGTCCTGTTTGGCTCGTTATTGATGCTCTTGTCAATGGTGCCGACACTGGCCTCGGGTGCATTGTCATCACTGATTGCCTCCGGCGATGTTCCGAGCCTTGCACCTATGCTTGAGGCCATTCGTCCGGCGATCGTCAACATCTCCACCACCACCCGCATCAGCTATGATGACCACCCGATCCTGCGCGATCCCATGTTTCGACGGTTCTTCAATATTCCTCAACAGAGAAACCGCCCAAGCAGTCTGGGCTCTGGCGTCATCGTTGATGCCAGGCAGGGCCATATCCTGACCAATCATCATGTGATCGACAAGGCCGACGAGATTCTGGTCACTACCGAAGACGGGCGTGAATTTACTGCCGAGGTCGTCGGTACCGATCAGGCCAGTGATGTTGCCGTGATTCAGGTCGAGCCGGATAATCTGACGGAAATCGAAATCGGCATTTCCGAAAATCTGCGCGTTGGAGACTTTGTGGTGGCTATAGGCAACCCATTCGGCTTAAGCCAGACCGTAACCTCGGGAATAGTAAGCGGCCTTGGCCGGAGCGGGCTAGGTATAGGCGGCTATGAGGACTTCATTCAGACCGATGCCTCTATCAATCCCGGCAATTCCGGGGGCGCACTGGTCAATCTGCGCGGTGAACTGATCGGCATCAATTCGGCAATCTTCTCGAGGAGCGGAGGCAGTATTGGGATTGGCCTATCCATTCCAATTGACATGGCAATGAGCCTCATGGAACAGATTGTCGAACATGGAAACGTCAAGCGCGGCATTCTCGGGGTTCGTATTCAGGACATGACCCCGGCACTTGCAGAAGCGTTCAACCTGGAAGGCCAGAACGGCGCCATCATTGTTGACATCGTTGAAGGCACAGTCGCCGATGAAGCCGGGCTTCAGGAGGGCGATATAGTAATCCGCCTGAATGGCAATCCCGTGAATACATCCTCCGACCTCAGAAATGCTATCGGACTGATTCGACCCGGCAATTCCTTCGATATAGAGTATTATCGCGACGGAGTTCTTTATTCGGAAGAAATTACCATCAAGGCCCGGGGGAATGGCCGACAAGCTCTCAGCAGAACCACCCTGTCGTCAAGATTCGAGGGCGCGGCATTCGTGAACGGCTCGCATGGCGATCATGGTCAGGTAGTCATCATCGAGAGTGTTGAGCCCGGATCTGCTGCAGAGCAATCGGGACTTGTTCAGGACGATATCATACTCAACGTCAATCGTCAGAAAATCACCAGTGTCGCCGAACTTGAAACCGTTGTTCAAAGTGCTCGAGGGCGATTTCTCATACAATTGATACGCGACGGTAACCCGCTATTTCTGGGGATTCAGGGATAGCCTTCTGTCTGCCTTCAATAGATGGAGCATTTCGAATGAGACAGGATCCAGTGATTGCACCTTCCATTCTTTCCGCTGACTTCGCAAGACTCGGGCAGGAAGTTGAGGATGTCCTTGCTTCGGGTGCTGACTTTGTGCACTTCGATGTCATGGATAACCACTATGTGCCGAACCTGACCTTCGGTCCAATCATTTGCCGTGCCCTCAGAAATCATGGCATCACTGCACCGATTGATGTTCACCTCATGGTCAAGCCCGTAGACCGACTAATCCCTGATTTTGCAGAAGCCGGCGCTACGTTGATCACGTTCCATCCCGAAGCGAGCAATCATGTCGATCGAACCCTACAGTTGATTCGTGACCATGGTTGCAAGCCAGGCCTTGCCCTGAATCCTTCAACACCGCTTACCTGTCTCGAATATGTTATGGACAGGCTCGAGATGGTCTTGCTGATGTCCGTCAATCCAGGCTTTGCCGGGCAGAGCTTCATCCCGGGAACGCTGGCAAAACTGACCGAGATGCGAAACATCATTGATCGTAATTCACTGCCAGTCCGACTTGAGGTGGATGGTGGCGTAAGCCCGAAAAACATTGCCGAAATTGCCAAAGCCGGTGCCGACACCTTTGTTGCCGGCAGTGCGATATTCGGTGCAGGATGCGATCAGGACCCCAATCGATACAACACCGTGATCAACCAGATGCGCTCTGCGCTCAACAGTACATAATCCCGGATGCACGAATTGAGACTGTGCCATTTTATAGCAACCCGGGAATGGCATCTAAATTTATATTTTCATTATTTTGTAGTGAAAAGTTCTAATATTCATCGATTATGTCGATAAAATCATGCATCATGTCTAATTTCTGTCAAGTTTCGAGGCGACAACACGGATTGTATTGTTCGAACGGGGCATTTGTCGGCTAGAACGATATGATTAGCAGGGAAGAGTTTGACAGACTGGGCCAGCAAGGCTACAACAGCATACCCCTGATCCGGGAATTGCTGGCCGATCTTGACACCCCTCTCAGCACCTACTTCAAGCTTGCTGATGAACCCTGGTCGTATCTCCTTGAATCCGTCGAGGGCGGCGAAAAATGGGGACGATATTCCATTATCGGTCTTGCCTGTAAGCACCGCATCGAGATCAATGCCCATACGGTGCGGATTGTTGATGGCGATGCCGTACAGGAATTTGAAAGCGATGACCCATTAAACGAGGTTCGCAAGTTCAAGGACCTTTGCCGGTCACCGGAAATCGCGAATGCGCCAAGGTTTACTGGCGGTCTAGTGGGATATTTTGGGTATGGCACCATTCAACATATCGAGTCACACCTCGATACCTGTGCGACCGCAGACCCTGCCGATACTCCTGACATTCTGCTGCTGAACTCGAGCGAGGTGGTGGTTTTCGACAATCTGAGAGGCCGCATGTATCTGGTCATCCATGCGAATCCTGAATATCCGGATGCATGGGAGACGGGACAGTTGCGTCTCGACCGCTTGATTCAGCGTCTGCGCGACCAGCACCCGCCGACAAATACGGGGCCATCTATCGACTCGGGGGCGCCAGGACAGCCCAAGCCGCGATATTTTTTTCCAAAGGAAAAATATCTGGGTGCGGTAGGCAAATGCAAGAACTACATCTATGAAGGTGATGCATTTCAGATCGTGCTGTCGCAACGACTTGCCCTGGATTATCCTGGCCGGGCGATTGATCTCTACCGGGCGCTTCGCACCCTCAATCCCTCGCCCTACATGTATTATTTCAATCTCGGTGACTTCCATATTGCCGGATCATCACCGGAAGTTCTGGTACGGCTTGAAAACGACACCATTACCTTGCGTCCGATCGCGGGCACTCGACCTCGCGGAACCACAGAGGATGAAGATGAAAAGCTGGTCACGGAGCTTCTGGCCGACCCAAAAGAGAATGCCGAGCATTTGATGCTGATTGATCTCGGCCGAAACGATGTGGGCAGAGTCTCCCTGACAGGCACTGTCTCGGTAACCGACATGATGACTATTGAAAAATATTCGCATGTCATGCATATCGTTTCCAATGTCACCGGTCAAGTCAAGGATGGCCTTGATGCCATTGATGTTTTAGGTGCATCTTTTCCGGCGGGAACGCTTTCCGGTGCGCCGAAAATCCGTGCTCTGGAAATAATCGAAGAGCTCGAGCCGCATCGAAGGGGCATCTATTCCGGAGCAATCGGATATATCGGATGGAATGGGAACATGGATATGGCGATTGCCATTCGTACCGCAGTCGTAAGGGACCAGCAGGCCCACATTCAGGCGGGCGGAGGGATTGTTGCTGACTCAGAACCGTTGGCAGAGTGGCAGGAGTCAATGAACAAGGCCGGTGCTGTCCTCCGTGCTATTGAAATGGTTGGTGAAGGGCTATATGGATCCAGTGACATGTAATAGGATAATCAAGTCCTAATGGAGAAACCGAGGATGTTCCTGAGAGTGAACAAATCATCTCCTGCAGCAGGGAACTAAACCGTCATGAATGATTCGGACCGAAAAATCCGTATTGCGGCATTTGCGGCACTGGAAAAGCTTGTTTTGGCAGGAGGGGGGTGTGTAAATTGGAACGATATTGCCAGAGGATTCCAATTCGAGGGAAAAATCGTGTACTTTGCATCAAGGCCACGGGGTATTTTCAAGCCCAGGCAAATGATGTCGGCTCTCAGCATCAAGACATCGATTCCGAGAGCCAATAGGAATTCCTGGTATGACGATCAGTTTCTTTCCTCGCAAGACGATCCCAATAAAAACTTCGGGTTGCTGCGCTATGAATTCACTAGGGCCGGTCCAACCGATTATACAAACCGAGCCTTGCGCAATGCTTGGGAATGCAAGTCACCGTTAATTTATTTTGCAGGAGTGTCCGAGTCGGTATATCAACCACATTTCCCCGTTTGGATCGAAGATTACCTTGAAGAAGAAGGCTGCGTGCTGGTTTCCTCAGGAGACCTGAAAAACGATATAGAAAATCCAAAGCGGGCTTTTCTTGAACAAATTGATCCTTCGTATTCGTTGGTCCGATACAGACAACGCAATCATCAGAACTGGTTCAGCACCCGAGTTAGGGCCGCATACGGTTGGCGATGTGCATTTAGCGGCCTTCCCGTCAGGAATTTGCTGGTTGGGGCGCATATCGTACCGGACCGATATGACGGTCCGGCCTCAGTGAAGAACGGCATGTGCATGTCGACTCTTCATCATGCCGCTTTCGATGCTGACCTTCTTGGCGTAGACCCCGATTTCCGTATTCATGTTTCCTCTCGTCTCAGAGATAAGGCGGATGGTGAACTATTGACCACATTGAAAGGATTGGATAAACAGAAACTCCTTCATCTTCCTGATCGTCAGCATGACTGGCCAGGACGGGATTTCTTGAAACAAAGATATGACATGTTCCTAGAAATGCAGGTATGATGCCGCTAGCCCGATTCATACGGGTTGCCGCATGTTTTCGGCTTTTCCGACCCAGATATAATGTCGTGATCTGAATAAGAGTCCCGAAACCCTCTACAATGATGTGATTATGCCTAAGAAAACGCTGTACCTTGCCAACCCATACGGGTTCGCCAAACAACTTCAAACTGGCCCACTGGCTGACCTTGTGGATGCGCTTGAATCCGTGGGAGCCGAAGTCTGGGAACCTTTCTCTCGAAACAATCAGCTTGACTTCACAGAACCCGGTTGGGCCTATCGCATCGGGCAGAACGATGTATCCGATGTACGGGAAGCAGACGGCCTGTTCGCTGTGGTCAACGGCTGCCCTCCAGATGAAGGGGTGATGGTGGAATTGGGTCTTGCCATGGCATGGAAAAAGGCCATATTCCTGTTCAGGGACGATTTTCGCAAATGTACCGACAGCGAACACTATCCGCTTAACTTGATGCTGTTTGCCTCGCTACCCGAAAAGGGCTGGGAACGCTACTGGTATCAGTCAATCAGCGAAATCAACGATCCCGATAAAGCCCTAGTCGGATGGCTGAACAGCTGAAGAGCCCGAAATTGGGTACTACTCCCAGTCTCGGAGCAATGATCGGTTTCAACTGTGCTTGTCATCATTGACAACTACGACTCCTTTACCTACAACCTCGTTCAGTATTTCGGGGAGCTGGGTCAGGATGTTAAAGTGTTTCGCAATGACCAGACATCTCCGGAAGAAATCGAACGGACGGCACCTGAATATCTGGTCATCTCGCCCGGCCCCTGCACTCCCAGCGAGGCCGGTATTTCAGTCTCTGCGGTGAATTGCCTGGCGGCCAGCATCCCGATTCTGGGGGTGTGCCTTGGCCACCAGAGCATCGGCCAGGCATTCGGGGGTAAAATAGTCAAGGCAGAAAAAGTCATGCATGGAAAAACATCCATGGTTTATCATTCTGGCGATGGCATTTTCGAGGGCGTGGATAACCCGTTCAAGGCAACCCGTTATCACTCGCTGGTCATTGAACGCGATTCAATTCCGGATTGTCTTGAAATTTCCGCATGGACCGAAGATCAGGAAATCATGGCAGTCAGGCATCGCGAACTGCCGGTTGACGGCGTGCAGTTCCATCCCGAGTCAATCGCCACCCATTTCGGCCACGACCTGCTCGGAAATTTTCTGAAGCGCTCATCACTGAAAGATCACTGAATGCAGGACATCCTCAAGCAAATCATCTCTACGAAAATCAGCGAAATCAATGCCCGCAGCCTCACGCTGCCGATTGATGAACTGATTGAGCGAAACTGTGACTTGTTGCCATGCCGCGGATTTGCCGCAGCAATTGACAGGCGGCTTTCGAAGGGCCAGCCTGCTGTAATTTGTGAGATCAAGAAAGCTTCGCCGAGCAAGGGGATTATTCGTGAGGATTTTGATCCGGCCTTGATTGCAAAGAGTTATGAAAGTGCGAATGCAACCTGTCTGTCAGTGTTGACTGACGAGACTTATTTCCATGGTCATGACCGTTTTATTGAAGCAGTCAAGGCCGCTTGCTCACTGCCAGTTATCAGAAAGGAATTTATAATTGACCCCTATCAGGTCCATGAATCAAGAGCGCTTGGTGCTGATGCCATCCTGCTGATTGTTGCCGCGCTGGATCCCGCAACAATGAAGCGGCTGGCTGAGATTGCGCACGAGATCGGCCTAGATGTGCTGGTCGAGGTTCATGATTCCACTGAGCTGGAGCAGGCACTTGCCCTGCCTTGCAAGTTGATCGGCATCAACAATCGCGATCTGCACACCTTTGAAACCTCGCTTGAGACCACGATCAGGTTGCTGGACGCGATTCCAGAGGACAGGATTGTGGTTACCGAAAGCGGAATCCACAGCAATTATGATGTTGCTCTGATGCGGGCCAATCAAGTCGACGCATTTCTGGTCGGAGAATCCCTGATGCGGGCCGAGGACCCGGGCTCAAGACTCCGCGAACTATTTGAAGAAGTTTCATGAAAGTTGCATTACACTTGAATGATGGCGTGCACTTCTCGGCATCTACAGGCAGTGGCCAGCGATTTGAAATCGACGGCTCGGAGGCTGTGGGCGGACAGGACAAGGGAGCAAGGCCAATGGAGATGGTGCTTGGTGCTCTGGCCGGATGCAGCGCCATTGACGTCATGTCGACCTTGAGAAAAATGAAGCAGAATGTATCAGACTGTCGAATCGAAGCCACCGGAGAGCGGGCCGATCAGATACCAGCCGTTTTCAGCGACATCAATCTCGACTTTGCTGTTTTCGGCAACAATCTGGATCAGAAAAAAGTGCAGCGTGCAGTTCAGCTTGCAGTAGAGAAATACTGTTCCGTCGGAAAAATGCTGGAATCCACTGCCCGCATCTCGCATACCACAACAGTTCATCCAGACCCATCGCATAGAGAGTAGTGGCGGCATGAATTATTTTGTCGATTGGCTCAAGGCTCAGCTCTCCAATTCACAAATCGTCTTTTTGACGCTGTTTCTGCTGATAACAGCATTGGTCATTTCATATGCCGGTGCCGTCTTGGCACCCGTAATCGCCGGGATTGTAATCGCTTATGTCCTGGAAGGCCTGGTCGGACGCATTACCGTTCTTGGCTTGCCAAGGCCGGTCGCGGTTGGATTTGTCTATATCGGGTTTATAGTGTTTGTCATCGGTACCCTGCTGATCGTGTTTCCGGTGCTGTACAGCCAGTTGACCCAGATGGTCCAGCAAATTCCAGCCCTGCTCTACCGCGGGCAGCTTGAGCTCGTACAGCTGCCCGAGCATTATCCTGAACTGTTCTCAGTCGAGCAGGTCAGGGAGTTGATTGCCGCCATACGAACACAGTTGACCGATTTTGGGCAACAACTGGTCAGCATCTCGTTGTCGGGTGCCGCCAGCATTATCACCTGGATGATTTACCTGATTCTGTTGCCGATCCTGATTTTCTTTTTTGTCAGGGACAAGAGGAAGATTCTCGATTACTTTATCCGGTTCTTGCCGAAAGACCGTGAACTGACAGCCCAGATCTGGAATGATGTTGATGTTCAGATTGCAAACTATGTCCGCGGGAAATTCTGGGAAATTCTGATTGTCTGGGGGGTTACCCTGGTTGCATTTTCATTCCTGGGTCTCGATTACGCCATGCTGTTATCCTTTCTGGTTGGGGTTTCTGTATTGATTCCCTACATCGGTGCTGCAGTTATCACCATTCCAGTAGTGCTTTTTGCCTGGGCTCAGTGGGGATGGTCGTCGGAACTGATTATATTGACCGTTACCTATCTGGTCATTCAGGCACTGGACGGGAATCTGCTGGTGCCTTTGCTCTTCTCTGAAGCGGTGAATCTGCATCCGGTGGCGATCATTGTTGCAGTTCTAGTGTTCGGCGGCCTGTGGGGGCTGTGGGGAGTGTTTTTTGCCATTCCACTGGCTACACTGGTCAATGCAATCATTGTTGCCTGGCCCCAATCCCCACAGCATGTCAACTCCTGAGAAAATGCTGAAAGTCTATGAGGCCGAGTCGCTGATCGATGCCCAACTGGTTCTCGACATGCTTGAGAATGTCGACATTCCGGCAATCCTGGTTAACGGCAATTTATCTGGAGGTCTTGGCGAGTTGCCGGTAAGTCCACCGGAGATCTGGATCAAGCGCGATTATGACGAAGAACGGGCATGTCTAGTAATCAGGGATTTTGATATCGCTGAACCACTCTCCGGAGAAATATCATGTGAGGAGTGTGGTGAAAAGAATCCGGAAAGCTTTGAAATCTGCTGGATGTGTCATGCCGTGCTTCTCCCTTAGTCCCAGCAGCTCCTTAATACTATTGCCCGGCTTTGCTTCTTGAGTCGTAAATCCCGAAAAGCATCCGGAAAGACGTCAGGCCGCCGCCGGGGGCTCATCCGTTCGCTGCTTCCGAGTCTGTGTCTGGCACTCCTCCTGGCCGGATCGATTACCCTGCTTTACATAGACGTCCAGATTCGCCACATCATGGATGGCGAAATCCACTCTGAACCCTCGCATGTTTATGCACGACCACTGAGTATCAGGGAAGGAGACCCGCTGTCGCTTGCACGCCTTTCACGCAAGCTCGACCGCTATGGCTATCGCAAGACAAATCAGATATCCCAGCCCGGGGATTACTCCATTGACCAGTCAAAGGCTAATCTGTTTATTCGAAAAACCGCCAATGCCAATATTCCGGGACAATCTGCAATACCGGTGTCGATTCAAACTCAATACGGGCAGGTCGTCGCTATCCACAATGCAAAGACTGGGCAGTCCCTGAGCAACATTGCACTTGAATCGCCAATGATCGGGACTTTGCAGCTCGGACCCCATCAGGATCGTATCCCGCTCAAGCTGCATCAGATGCCGGAGACTCTCCTGCATGCCTTGCTAATCATGGAAGATCGCAAGTTCAGCGATCATTACGGTGTTGACTTGAAAGCCATACTTCGCGCAGCGGTCTCGAACCTGATATCAGGAGAGACCATTCAGGGTGGAAGCACGATCACCCAGCAACTGGTCAAGAATCTGTTTCTGAGCCCAGAGAAAACATTCAGAAGAAAGATCAAGGAAGCGGCATATGCATTAGTGATTGAGTGGCGTTACAGCAAAACCGAAATTCTTGAGGCCTACCTGAACGAAGTGTTTCTGGGCCAATCAGGAAATCGCGCCATTCATGGTTTTCCGCTGGCCAGTGAATACTATTTTGGACGGCCAGTCTGGGATTTGAGACCACATGAGGTTGCGCTATTGGTTGGCATCATCTCGGCTCCCTCATATTACAACCCCCACCGCAATCCCGAGCGCGCAATACAAAGACGAAATCTGACGCTCGGCAAGATGGCAGAATATGGAACCCTGACTCCCGAAGCGGCGGCTGGATATATGCAGTTGCCGATCGGAGTGACTTCCAGAAGCCAGGAGAAGCTGAGTGGCTTTCCGGCTTATTTTGATTATTTGCAGCGCCATCTCAGACTTTTCTACTCGGAAGACATATTGCGCACCAGCGGCCTGGATCTGCACACTACACTGGATCTGGATATTCAGTATGCTGCCCAGCATGCTTTAAGCCAAACCCTTGATAAACTCGAAATAAGCAGGCAGATAACACCCGGTACACTTCAGGGTGCAGTGATCGTGGTTGAGCCGGCAAGCGGAAGTATTCTTGCTGTGGTCGGGGATCGCAAGGCGCACAATTCGGGATTTAACCGAGCCACTGATATCGAAAGACAAATCGGCTCGCTGGTCAAGCCGGCCGTTTATCTAACTGCCTTGAAGCCAGGTCATGAATACACCTTGGCCAGCCCCCTGCCGGATATGCCGATCAGTCTGGTTCTGGAGGATGGAAGCCGTTGGTCGCCAAAAAACTATGACGAGGAATATCGGGACTCGGTTCCTTTGTACAAGGCTCTGGCGCATTCCTATAATCTTCCTACTGTGCATCTCGGCATGGCGCTTGGTATTGATGAGACCATCAAGACCCTGAACCAACTCGGCCTAATCCGTGAGATCAAGCCCTACCCTTCAACGCTACTCGGTTCCAGTCAGCATAATCCCATGGAAATGGCGCAGGCATATCAGGTTATTGCCAACTCGGGATCGCGAATCCCGCTTCGGGGCTTGACCCAAATCTCCAATTCCAAGGGGAAGACTATCGCGCGGTTTCCGGTCAAGGCCGTTCAGGCAATCCCGAAGGCGAGTGCATGGCTTGTTCATCATGCCCTGAGCCAGAGTGTCCGGTTCGGGACTGCTTCCGGATTGGGCAGGACGTTCTCGCCGAATCTCAATCTAGCGGGCAAGACCGGCACCACAAACCAGTTTCGAGATAGCTGGTTTGCAGGATACAGCGGCAATCTATTATCCGTAGTTTGGGTTGGGCGTGACGATAACCGACCTATCGGACTGACTGGTTCCGGTGGTGCAATGCGTGTCTGGGAAGCCATGATGACAAATTTGGACCTTGCCAAAACAACCAGTTTGGGCGAGGGGCACTTGCGCTTTGTGCAGATTGATTCCGAAAATGGCTTGCTGGCAAGCAATGAGTGTGCAAATCGAATAAGCCTTCCGTTCGTACCCGGTACACAGCCTACGTCCTACTCATCATGCGCCCACAATGTTCACGACAAATGAAGGGTTTTGAAGTACGATTCACGTTCTGGGCTGAATGATGCCGGCGAGCGAGCCCGATGCTTAACAAGCGTTTGACAGAACTGAAAACGAGCAAGGCTATGCCTTCTTGTCGACTTTTTTCATGCTATAAAGTATTGAATATATAGATATATATATTTTTACTGGACAGCATACAACCTAGAGTCTTAATGATGAAAACGGTTAGTTTTACGCGCATGGAAGATGGCACAGTCGAGGATTATGCACTTCTTGCTGAGTTGGAAGAACAATATGTCCGCAAACTTCCCGATCGCTTGATGGATTCACTATCGAGACTGCAGGCAACCCTTCCCGGTTATCCCATCACCCGCCTTGAGCACTCGCTGCAATCCGCTACCCGAGCATATGATGCATGTGAACCCGAAGAAATGGTGGTTGCCGCCCTGTTGCATGACATTGGCGATGAGCTGGCACCAGCTGCGCACAGTGAAATGGCCGCTGCAATCCTTCGGCCGTATGTTTCAGAGCGCGTGTACTGGATAATCAAGCATCACGGACTGTTTCAGACCTACTATTACCACCATCATATGGGGAGGGATCGAAACGCTAGAGAAGTACTGAAGGACCATGCCTGGTATCAGGATTGTGTCGACTTCTGTCATAATTATGACCAGAACTGCTTCGATCCTGCATTTAAATCACGCGATCTTGAATTTTTCAGGCCGATGGTTGAACGGGTTTTTTCGAATCCTAAACCCGAATTTGCCCAGTCTGGCGCGGCTATACATCCAGATTGGATACAGAAAACGCATTTCGGGTAATGAAGTTTCGGCGAGGCTCTACTTGATCGCCCATCAGGGTTGTAAATACCTCATCGGCATCGAAAGCATCACCGACGGTGACCTTGAGTAGGCGTCGCACTGAGGGGTCCATAGTGGTCTCCCAGAGTTGCTCGGGGTTCATTTCACCCAGACCCTTGTAGCGCTGAATCATGAATCCACGCCTGGCCTTTTCCATCATCCAGCTTACTGCTTCGTTAAAATCAAGCCTTTCTGGATCTGCACCCCCCCACTTGATGCTGACCCGGTTTGAGTCGTCACAAATACCGCGTACCCTGACATGGTGCTGCAGCAAGGAGAGATACTCGGAATTCATGAAAAAGGACTTTGGAAACAAATACATGCGGCTTGTTTCGTACTGAATTCGGGTCACCATAATGCCTTCATTGTGCTCAGCTGGCTCTACGGCATAGCGAATTGAGTGTCCACCCCTCCTGACCAAACTCTGCTGTAGCGCTTTGCAGATTCCATAAAGACGTTCAGGCTCGCTGAAATCAACCTCCATAACCGGCTCAATCTGCGACAGTGCTTCCAGGACATTCCGGTCATACTCAGTAGATAGACGTTCGACTTGATTCTGGTGGGCGTGCTGGCTGTCGATCAGGGCCTTCAGGTCCCTGTCCCGGATTTCATCGCCCGATGACGGGACAATGACAGCGTTGCGGGATACGATCTCCACCAGGAATTCCTGCATTTCTTTTTCATCCTTGAGGTATTTTTCGTTTTTCTTTTTCGAGAGCTTAAACAAGGGTGGCTGGGCAATGTAGACATGACCGCGGTCTATCAGTTCTCGCATTTGACGGTAGAAAAAGGTCAGTAAAAGGGTACGAATATGCGATCCATCGATATCGGCATCTGTCATCACTATGACTCTGTGATAGCGCAGCTTGTCGATATCAAAATCCTCATCGAATCCGGTTCCCAGAGCCGTGATCAGGGTGGTGACCTCTTCAGAACTCAGGATCTTGTCTGCCCTTGCCTTCTCGACATTAAGGATTTTTCCCTTGAGCGGCAATACCGCCTGAAACCCTCGGTCTCGAGCCTGTTTTGCGCTCCCCCCCGCTGAATCCCCTTCGACCAGGTAAATCTCGCACTGGGCGGGGTCGCTCTGCTGGCAGTCGGCCAGTTTTCCTGGCAGCCCCCCAAGATCCAGAACGTTTTTTCTGCGGGTTATTTCCCTGGCTCTGCGGGCAGCCTCCCGGGCTTTTGCCGATTCAACAATTTTTGAAGCGATTATCTTGGCTTCTGACGGATTTTCAAGCAGGAAGTTGCCCAGTTCCTCATTAACGGCAGATTCCACAGCACCGCGGACTTCCGAAGATACCAGCTTGTCCTTGGTCTGAGATGAAAACTTGGGGTCGGCAACCTTGATCGCCAGAACCGCGGTCAATCCTTCACGGGAGTCATCCCCGCTCAGGTTGACCTTCTCTTTTTTGGCAAGCCCGCTGTCGGTGATATAGGTATTCAGGGTGCGGGTCATTGCAGACCGAAGCCCCGCTAAATGCGTTCCACCGTCTTTTTGCGGAATATTGTTGGTGTAGCAAAAGGTATTCTCCTGATAGGAGTCATTCCACTGCATTGAGAGATGGATTTGCACGCCCTCGCGCTCGGTGCTGGTTGTGAATACAGTCGGATGGATTGGCGTCTTCTTTTCATTGAGATAGCTTACAAATGCTGAAATTCCGCCTTCATACTCGAAGACATCCCGCTTGTTAACCCGCTGGTCAACCAGCTCGATGCGGATTCCAGAATTCAGAAAAGACAATTCCCGGAGTCGCTTGGCCAACACTTCGTAATGGTATTCGATATGGGTAAACACATCGGGGCTCGCGGTGAAGGTAATTCGCGTTCCTGTTGCCTCTGTATCGCCAATGACCTTTATATCTTCCAGAGGTTCGCCATCGGCGTACTCCTGATAATGGACTTTTCCCTCTCGCTTGATCTCAAGCTGCAGTTTTTGTGAAAGCGCATTGACCACGGAAACGCCTACTCCATGCAGCCCCCCGGAAACCTTGTATGAGTTCTGGTCAAACTTGCCCCCGGCATGCAGCACAGTCATGATTATTTCCGCTGCGCTTTTTCCCCCTTCCTCCTCAATCTCGCCAGTGGGGATTCCCCGGCCATCATCGGTTACTGAAATGGTTTGATCGGGGTGAATCTCTACTTTGACGACACTGCAATACCCGGCCAATGCCTCATCGATTGAGTTGTCGACAACCTCGAAAACCATGTGGTGCAGACCGGTCCCGTCATCAGTATCACCGATGTACATGCCTGGACGTTTCCGAACTGCTTCCAGGCCTTTGAGAACCTGGATACTGTTTGAGTCATAGGTACCTGATTCCAGATCAGCCATAATGCATCCATAATGAGCGGTGCTTGTGCTTGTCGCCGGGAGAAGGTTCAGGAACTAGCCAGAAACCCGTTGAGAAAAGCGGAATTGGAACTAACAATAGATCAATGTTTCACGTGAAACATTCGGTAATAAATGCGAGGCGGCAGCCTGTTCCTGAAAATTCAGATTGAATGGAAGTTACAGCCCCGGATTATAACCGATTTAGGCTGCATTTTGTTGCAAGGGTTGCACTCAAGTCCCGCCAATTTCGTGCGGTTGACAGCCGCAGCCGGAAAAAACCGGCGAAATGCTTCTGCCGACCGGGTTTTGCGACTGGTCCAGACATCTTGAAGTAACCGGGAGCAGGGACTGATCACCTGTCCCGGCAGTCAGGCCACTTCTGCATCACTGGAAATTTCGATGACCGCTGATGACGAGAGCATATCAACTGGAATCAAGAGCCCGGGTCTTGATTTCCCGTTTCCATGAAGGCGAATCAAGAAAAAACGCTTTATGCTCACGTTTCCACGGAATGTTTCACGTGAAACATTGGAACCGGCAGCACTCTGAACATGTCTGGATTTTAGGCCACGCTAGACCGGTGCTCGCGTATCCGGTCTGGAATGCCCGAGTATGCCAAAGACTCTTTCAGGACGGCATTAAGGTCACAATATCCGAAAGGTCCTACAATCTCATCGGCATGACCAGCCACACCGAGTTTTCGTCCCTGGGTTCGTGGAAGTAACAGATATTGCTGCCTTTGTCGAGCGTTATGTCTACCTTGTTCGTCTGGATAACCCTGCATATGTCAAGCAAGTAAGCTGCATTGTATCCGAACAGTATTTCTTCACCGTCATAGTCAGCCTGCATCTCGTCGTATGCGTGCTGCTGTTCGGTTGTATTGGCATTGATCTTCAATTTGTTATCAGCTAGAGACAAGCGAATGCCTACGCCTTTGTGCTTGTCGTCACCAATAACAGCAACTCGTGAGAGGATATCGATGAGCTTTCGCCGATCAGGACCAAGCATGATCTTGTCTTCGCCTGCTTCGAGCACGTCATCGAATTTTGGATATTTGCCATCTATCAGTTTCGCTATGAGAACTCTTCCTGGTGCTGTAAACCGAATATGGTTCCGGGAATATTCGAAAGTAACCATCGACATATCAACAAATTTCTGACGATCCTCTTTTGGTTGATCCGGACGTGTATGCTCAATATCAATCATTCTGGTGATTTCGGAAACCGCTTTCCGAGGAATGGTGACCTGTCTTTCGTTTTCTGTATCTACTTCCAGGTCTATCTTCGTTCTGGCTAGTCGATGTCCATCGGTCGCAGTCGCGGTCAACTGCTTGTTTTCTATGAAAAATGATACTCCATTCAAGGCAAAGCGGTGATCGCTCAGAGCCATTGAAAATGAAACCTTATCGATCATGTCCTTGAGAGCTTTCGAATTTATCCTGAACCGTTCTTCCCAGTCATCGGTTTTCAATTTTGGATAATTGTCTGCTGGCAGTGTTTTGAGCTTGTACCTGCTCTTTCCTGAATTGACGATGAGGTCATGATTGCCGGGATCATGGTCAAATGTGATTTCGGCATTATCGGGAAGTGCCCTGACGATATCCGCGATCTTTTTACCCAGAACGGTAAATGACCCGTCCTCACTTTTTACGTTCTCAATGGTCTGGGTGATTTCAACTTCAAGATCCGAACCGATCAGCGTAAGCACGCCATTCTCAATGCTAAAGTAAATATTGGACAGTATGGGTAACGTCTGCGTCTTTTCGATGACGCTATTTAGCAATGTCAATGGAGACACTAAAACATTTCTATTTAGTTTAAATTTCATTTTGTTGTTGTAGTAAGCCCTGTGGATGCTGTGGAAAACAATATTTTTATATAAGTATCAATATTTTATAAAAAAATATTGTGTTTGTAAACTGTCGATATCCGTGTGGATACTCCGCCCCTGTTGTGGACAGTGCCATGAACGGCAAAGTTATCAAGTACTATCCTCATTTTATCCACAAACAGTCAACAGGTTGCCTACATTTATACGGTTATCTTCGTGTTCGGCCTTGCCTGCTGTAACTCCATTGCCCTAGCCTCCAAATACCTTATTCAGGTTATCATGATCTTCACGTGCTTTCAGGTCGGACTCAATCAGTTCCTTTATTTTTTTACAGGCATGAATGACGGTCGAATGGTCTCGACCGCCAAATTGATCGCCAATGCTCGGGTAGCTGGTATCAGTGTATTCCTTGCAGAAGTACATGGCAAATTGTCGGGGCCTCGTTATATCCCGCGAACGGCTTTTCGAGAACAGGTCCGAAACCCTGATTTTGAAGTATTTGGCAACCACCTGCTGAATATTCTCAACGGTGAGCTGTTTTTTGCGATGGGACATTAAATCCCTGAATGTGTCCTGGGCAAGGACAAGATCGATTTCACTTTGCGTGAACCGTGATGCCGCTGCAATCTGCTGGAGCGCACCTTCGAGGTCACGGACATTGGAACGCACCAGGTTGGCAATGAAAAAAGCCACATTATCCGGCAGATGAACACCGATATCAGAAGCCTTTTTCAGAAGGATCGCGACCCGAGTCTCAAGTTCCGGAACATCAATCAGGGTTGTTAGGCCGCCCTTGAATCTCGATTTCAGCCTGTCATCGATATCATTCATCGCATCAGGAATCCGATCGCTGGTAATGATAATCTGGCACCCAACTCCGATTAATTCATTGTAGGTATGAAAAAACTCTTCCTGAGACTGCTGTTTTTTGGCCAGAAACTGAATGTCGTCAATGAGTAGTGCATCGACGGATCGGTATAATTGCTTGAATTCGTTAATCTGGTTGTCTTTAATTGCCTTGATCAGGTCTATCACAAAACGCTCTGATGTGATGTAGAAAACCCTTGCACTGGGAAAATTCTTGATTATTTCATTGCCCGCAGCGTGCATAAGGTGGGTTTTGCCTAGGCCTACTCCCCCGTAAATGTACAAGGGGTTGAACGATCCAGGCTCTTTGCCCACATTGATGGCTGCTGCCCGGGCTATTTGGTTGGATTTGCCCTCAATGTGGTTATCGAACGTAAATAATTCATTTGGCCTGCTGATTTCTTCATAAATATCCAGGGGGGGCGGAGTTTCTTCGGTTTCCACTATCCTGAATGGTTCTTTCGAATTGAACGGTTTTTTTTCAAGTTCATAGCTTCCGATATCCAAGCGCACATCCGTCAGTCCGGTATCAGCAGAAATTAGGCAGCTCTTTATGTCGTCCAGAAGGTTGCTGCGAATGTGCTCCAGGACATACTGGTTCGGCGCCAGCAGTTTTAGCACCGAGTTTTTCTTGTGGTAGTGAAGAACGGAAATTGATGAATCAATTTCCTTTTCGGTCATGATTTCCTTCAGCTTCTCTAGGCACCCTCTCCAAAACTCGTCCATAGTCAAAATTTCTCCACAATCACAAATTAAAACGAAATCGCATCCTTATAAAACAGACTCTCAGAAAAAAATAACATAAATTAATGATTTTCAAGTATTTTATTATTAAAATTAGAGGCAAGGCATTAGCAGTATACGGTCATTCTATTCCAAATAAAATAATTTATCCACAGGAATAGCCAAAAAGACATCCTTTTTTTGATGTTTTTCTGGTAATGCTGTTATGTGAGCTGCACACCAAGGAACAGCCGAGTGGCTCGTGATTGGCCCTGAAGGTAGGCAGGCCGGGTTTTCGGCTTATTTCATCCACAGCTTTGTCCACCGATTTTGTGGATAAGTTCAAGCAGAAATGCGCTCGAACTGGACAGTGATTCAGGGAGTGAAGCTGCTTGTTATCCGGCAACCGCCACAAAAGCCCCGCCATTCTGGCGGGCAACTTCCCGCATCAATGTCGAATACTGTAGATTGGTAACGGGTGTAAGCGGATTGAAAAATCCGATGCCGTGAATTCTCGCCTGGCTTTTCCGGGTCTTGGGATCTGTGTTGAGTCTCGATATCTGTTCGAGCGATATATCGTAGGACCCCCCTGAATATTCATCCCCCATCACGTAAATCGAAAGGTCCTTTCGGTAGCTTGAATAAGCCCTGAGGGCTGCCTTGATGCCGGGCACAGGATCGCTGTATGACATTGGTGCCCAGTTTCTTATCGAGCGCAAGACTGACGCGCGTCTCGCTGGCGAGTCGGGTATCCATCTTCTGGCATATGTGGATATTAGATGGCTTCCAGTGTCATTCATTACCTGAAAGCCCTCTACCTTCGGATGAGCCTCCAGGAGGCTTTCCACCTGCGCCATGACTCGCGGCCAGATCTCCTGCATGCTGCCTGAAGTGTCAATTACGAAAATGACGTACTTCCGGTCAACCGGTATTCCTCCCACGTTTTCGATCTTCGGAGCCGGAGGCTTGTTCTCCTTTTTCTGTTGGTTCATGCTCTCCATGAGGGAGGCGATGCGCTGTTCGTGCTCGTCAATCCTGCGATCAATGTCACCAAGACTCTGTTCGGTCAGATCAATCATCTCCGTACCCAGTGCGACCCGTGTTTTACCTCTTGCAATTTGTTCCTCAATTTCACGAATTCGACTGGCTGCTTCATCACGCCTGGCCATTTCGGCAACAAGTTCCTCAAGCCGGGCGGTTGATGCCTGCATATCATGCACTGAAGGGTCGGGACTGTCTCTGGCCAGCAAAACCAGAAGCACAATCGCACCAAAACCACAGGCAATGATGTCAAGAAACGAGGTGCTTGCGAAGCTGTTTCTTCTCTCTCTGGGAGTACTCATGGCCAGCCAGCCCCTGGACTTGTCACGGTGCCGCCCGTGGAGGAGGCCAGCGACCAATAGGCATAAGCCGCAAAAGGGTCTCCTTCCAGAGGCATGAGTATGGCATTGACGGTTGCATTGATACTGGCATGATACAGGTTGCGCGCGCCATCAAACAACGCCAGCCTGCATGAGCCCGAGATCGTGTTCCCGGATAATCCGGTGGGATTGCAGCCTAGGCGGGCAAGCGTAGTCAGCGCTGGAGCCGGGCCCAGGGTAGGCAATCCGTCGGTGATAAGGTAAACATTCGTCGGGCTGATGCCACGGCGGACAATGAACTCGATTGCACTGTGCAAATTGGTCGAGCCATCCGGTACCAGGTTCGACAGCGCCTTCATGGCCCTTTCGGCTTGTTTGCTGTCGTTCGGCGTGATCCACCGATTGCCAGTCAGGAAATCTGCTTTTTTGGCATAGTGGACTATCATGTACTGGCTGCCTTCGGGAACGCGCTCGACCAGCCAGTTCACCGCTCTCAGCGTCCTTTGCCATTTTGGAGCCGTGCGTTTGGCCGCGTCATCGGATACCTGGGTTTTTACGATATCGATGATTCGGGAACCGGTCATGGAAGCGCTGCGATCGACCAGAATCAATATACGCTCTCCCTCAACCCGAATTCCGAGCAGATGATGCTGCGTTGGTTCCGGTTTTTCAGCGATTGGCGCGGGCTCTTCGCTGCTTGCTAGCTCGAGTTCTTCCACTGCCTTCTCAAGAGCCCGTATCTGTGTCGTCAATTGCTGGAGCTTCTTTTCCTTGCCTTCCTGTTCAGCTGCCCGAGAGGCCATGCGGGCTTGTTGGCCATCCTTCTCATCGGTTAATGCCCGGTATTCAGCAATCAGCTCCGCGATCTTTTGTTCCATTGAGACTTGCTGGGTGCGCAGCTCAGCAATATCACTATCCAGATTGCCATGATCTGATTCTGCCTCGGAAACACTGGCGTGATACTTGACCAACATGAAAATAAGCGTGACTGCACCAAGCCCACATGCCATTACATCCAGAAATGCCAGTCCAAAAGACGAGTCAGCCTGTCTATTCCTCGGCATCCGCCTTGCCTATGCGATTCAACAAAAACTGTTCACAATAGGATCGAATTTCAGTAATCTGACTGTCCTGAATGCGTTGCAGCTGATGCAGGAAGAACATCAGGAATATGCTGATTATTAAAGCTACAAATGTGGAGTTGAAAGCAACGCCGAGGCTGGATGCCATATTTGCTATGTCACCTGAAAGCGCCTCGTCGGCATGGGTCAGCGCCTCGCCAATCCCTCTTACTGTACCAATAAACCCGATTGAGGGAATTGCCCAGATCAGATAGCGTATCATTGCGTTTTCAGATTCCATTTGATGGGCCAGCGCCTCTACGCCGGTAATGATTGCCTCTGAAGTATTGTGAACGCTGCGGGTGATGATGAATCGCCTTATCGAAGCACTCAAGGTCTGGATCAAGGGAGTGGACTGGAATTTCTCCGGCAGTTGCCTGAGGGCATTGAAGCTATCTTCCATTTGCTGGTTGATGTTTTCCCTGGCATCCAGAGATTCGCCTCCGGTATGCGTATGCAGGAAGTCAATATCGAACAAGTGGCGGTTGCGAATAATTGAGATTGACTTCTCGGCGAGCAAGTACATGCCCCACAGCATCAAGATGATGCATATTTCCTGCTCGACATCCTTGAGGATGACAGGCAAGGTCCGAACCGTCGACTGCCCGGCCTCTTGCGCCAGCGCCAGGTCGGCCTCAGCTTGAGGCCATATCCATTCAAGATAGACAAAGTGAACCCCCACCGTGCTGATGGCAAGTGCCAAAAGACTGCCGAGCGGCACGATACGCCTGTATGATGATGCCTTAATCATGATGCATGTTCGCTGTATATCATGGATTGCAAGATCAGGTTCCCGGTCATGGGGCATTCCTGAAACTCATATGTCTACCGGAAATGTCAATGGAGAATTCAGGCTCGCAGAATAAGGCTTCTCATCCTGCGCCGAGACCCTGTCATGATAAAGGAACCATGCCGAGGCAATGACCAGAACCATGCCAATCGAGAGGCTTGCAACAATCATTTTTCGTGTTCGCTTCATTGTTCCTCGCCATAAACATAACGCGCAACCCTGAATCCAACATCATCCCGGGGTCCCGAGACCCCCTCGCGAAAACTTGATCGCATCTCGCTCACTCTTGCAGTTCGAAAATTGCTTCCCTTCACGACGTGACTCGATCCTCTCTGCAATCCCATCGGGTCAACCCTGGCTGCAGCAGATGCCGGTGGAGCCAGAAGATAAACATCATGCATCCATTCACTGACATTACCGGCCATATCATGCAGGCCATTTATATCGGCCAGAAAAGAGCCCGCCGGAGATATTCCCGGGAAACCGTCATTGTAATCAGGGATAATTCTTGATAATACCCCCTTCGCACTCTCATCGGCAAAATTGCCTGCTTTTTCCGGAATTTCAAGACTGTCACCCCACAGGAAACGAAACATTCTGGGGCGACCAGCCAATCTCGCTAGCCACTCCCACTCAGCCTCTGAAATCAATCGATACCCTGTTCCTTGAGCATGTCCGATAACGTTGCCCGATGAGTCAAACCGATATACGGGGTCGAGCTTTTCCTGGCTGCTTAACCAGTTGCAAAATCTGGCGGCATCGGACCAAGACAAATTGGTCTTGGGTAAAGATGGCCCGGGGGTTTTCTCGCCGCTGAATTTGTCAAACTGTTGATTGGTGACCTCTGTGACTCCCGCATAAAAGGGCTTTTCCAGAACAGTGCTCCGCAAAAATTCATTGGCTCGTTGCCCGGGCTCTTCAGGAGGTGCACCCATCGTAAAACGAACCCCGCCTGGTTTAAACAGTCTGACCTTGATGCCGGCCGAGCTCGTGACTTGAGGCTTCGCCTCGGCAATACTTGCTTCTTTTTCAGTTTGCAGGGTTTTCTCAATCAATAACGGGAAATTTGCATCTGGCGTAAAGCGAATTGCCAGCTCGCGGTATCCGGCAAGTACAAGCTTGGCGGTATGTTCTACTGTCTGTAGTTCAAGTACTTGAGGGGTCATGCCAACTTTCCTGTCATCCAGAAGCAGGGTTGCGGGTGGACTTGAGCGGATCGTTATCTGTCCCTTTTCTTCGGCCAGTTCGATCTTGACCGACTTGTTTTCTCCGGGTGCCAGAACAACCGAGGCATTTTGAGGCATGTACCCCTTTTTCTGGTAGCGAATGAGATGTTCTACTCCCGGTGGCAGTGAGATCGACGATGCTGGCTTCGCTGAGCTGCCATTCACTGTGAGATCACCATTGGCTGGAGAAACGTTAATTTCAAGCGAGGCCGACTGAATCTGCATGATGTAATCGCGAAGTGCCTGATTGTTCTTGTTGGTGATGGATATCCTGTCTCGAACTGGAAGGTGGTCCTTGAGTTTCAGCTCGATATCCAGAACCCCGCCCTCAATGCCATCCAGAACAAGCGGGGTCTGGCCCCGAGTTTCGCCATTTATGGATACCGACACCCCCTCTGGAAACGAATTGAGGCTGAGCCTGCCCGAGATCCGGGTCAATTCGATGGTTTGCTCGACAGTTTTCCCTTTGGGCAATTCAATTTCAACGGTTTCAGGCCGATAGTACGGGTGGTTCACGTCCACAACCAAGGCCCCTGGGTCTGTCTCAAGATCCAGTGTCTCGCCGCGATACGTCGGGATGCCGTTGAGGCTCCACTCGATATCCGGCAGTGCAGGCTCGGTGGTCAGGACCATGCGCACTGGCAGAGGAGACAATTCCACGTTGACGAACTTCTGGTCCGTTGATAGACGGACCGTTTCAGAGATGTAGCCGGGCGCTGATATCTCGGCAGTTGCCTGATCCCCGATCAAGACGGCCCTATTGAATATGAATATCGCTCGGCCATCCGGAATCGAGTAATTGGCCAACTCTTTGGCCTCTTCCGGGATAACTTCTACAGTCACTGCCCTTGGATAATAAAGGAGAAGAATGACTGCGATCAAGATACCCAGGAAGATGGCTGCTGCCGCGGCCATCTTGAGTGCAGAACCACGCTGAGCCCGATGAATTGACTGTTCAATTTCACTGGATATTGGATCAGATTCGTTCACTGCAAATCACCTCGACCTCAATCGGATCATTACCCGGGGAAATGGTCACGGGGACAAGTATTGACTTGTAGCCGTCTCTTGCCCCTTCAAATTGATAGCTGCCGGGCTTAAGGCGGATAGCATGACGGGAAATACGCCCGACAATGCCTACTCCTTTGACGACAACATTGGTTTTGTTGTCGGAAATTACCACGACCTCCGTCTCTATGCTGTAGGCTTCCAATTTTGAAACTACCTCGAAATGCAACGCCCTGAGCTGCTTGCTCTGATCCAGGTATGGTTCGGTTTCGGCTAGAAGCTCGCGCGCTGCCTTGACAGCATGCTCATTCACAAACCTTCTTTCATACTGGAGGGACTGCTCCAGGGATTCAATCCTCCCAATCATGGCTTTGGCACTTCCGAGACCCTCGGTAGCAAACGCATCAAATGGCTTCAGTTCAAGTGCCTTCCTGTAGTGCTCAACCGTAGAGGACCAGTCATCTTCAACGGATGCCGTAATGGCAAGCGTGATCTGCTCCAGGTATTTCTGCTCAGATTCAATCTCCGCGACCCGGTCCTGCAGCCGCTTGACATCCTGATTGCCCGGCTTCAATTTGCTAGCGGCTTGCACATGCTTCCTTGCTTCCCGGATATTTTTGTCATCAAGCGCCCGGTCTGCCGCGGCGACTGCATCGGAAAAGGCTTGGTGGAGTTTCTCTGCTGTTAGGTCTTCGATGCGTTTTTTCGCTTCCAGATGCCGTGGATCAAGGTGCAGGATTTTCTCCAAAAAAGCAAGCTCCTCATCTTTCTGGCTAGCCGTTTTTGCCTGATTTGCCTCAACCAGCAATTGATTGACCTGCTCGATTACTTGAAGCCTTGATCGAAGCTCGATCAATTCAACATGGTCTGGATCAAGCTTAAGGCCACCTTCGACCTGCTGGCCAGCCTGTTGGTACCGCCCTTCCCGGTAGGCCTGGTCCGCATTCTCAGTGAAATTTGCCAGGCGGGATTGATATTCATCTGAAATTGCATCTAGCTCCGTGATCGCATTGTTCAGGCTGGCAGAAGCCGACTCGTAATCGCCCGTCTTGAATTGTTCGCGTGCAGATTCGACTTTTTCAAGGATATGCGATAGCGTTGCTGGCGCCCAATCGTGAAGATTCAATTCTGCCAGTTGCGGTTCGACTTCCTCAAGGTATCGCCGATATTCCTCGATGAAACGTTCACGAGGGCTGGAACCTTGCGCGATTTGCACGGGCGATTCTTCCGAAGAACCCGTGCTATCCCGGAACCGCTCGCTTATTCTGGAATCATAGCCGGAGGGTTCGGAAGTGATATGCAGCGGTTGATTCAGGTCACCAAGCCCGGCCATTGCGGCGGGATGCAATGCCATTAGCAAATCCAGGCATAGGAAGTATTGCAAGATCCGGTACATGTTGTTCATATGACTGATGACGCTCAAAAAACTTGAGCGACATCAAGGTCAAGAGATCAAAGTTGCACTTGCGGCGTTTCTTCCAGCAGGTAAATTTCCCGAAGCAACTCGATCCATTGCCGGTACTGTTCATCGGCAGTACCTTTCAGCTCTTTTGTCTCTTCTTCAAAGCGGATGACATGTGGTGCAACAGCAGAATCTGCGGTTCGACCGATTTCGTTGATGGAGTCACGGTGAAACTTGGCTTCATTGCTGTTCTGAAATCCTTGTGACAATGTCATTGCACCGCCAACTAGAGCTGCTGCAGTGGCAACTTCCTCGGCACTGGAATCTGCATTGGCAGCGCCTACGGCAGCTCCCAGCAGGAGCAGCGCTCCAAGAAATTTCTGCCCTTGAGCCTTGCGCTGCAGTTCTCGGGCGGTCCTGACATCCTGAAGACTCTGTTCCTGCCAGACACGATAACTATCGTCAACCTGATAATTGAAACCTTCAAACTGCGCCTGTAGCCGATCTACAAACAACTGATCCTGGATGCGGATGTTGCGAATGCGCTCAAGCATGGGGTCGTTGCTGGCTGGCAAGGAGGCCAACTCGACATGTTTTGCCTTGAAGTCCAGATATTTTGCAAAGGTTTCAGTGGAAATGCTGTTTCCAAACCGGATTTCCTTCAGCGTAGGCAGCTCTTGCAGATACTCCGCATCGCGCTTCCTGAGTGTTTCAATGATGTAATCGGCAACGGCCACAAAAACCGGTTCGTAAGCATCTTTTCCCTTGTTTCGCAAATCACGATAGAACGATTCGTGTACGCGATGCCTGAATTTCCTGTCGCACCAATTGCGTCCAGATATATCCTTGCAGGTAACATGAATTTCAATGTCTTCGCCATTGGACTTGAGGATTTTCCCGGCCACGTACAAGTCGGAAGTAGCCTCATTGCCTGGCACAACACGTACCCGCCCGACCGCATTGGTGTCCTGCAGGCTTGCTTTCAGGTTTAATGCAAAGCGGTTGGATTCCACTCTGCGCAACTCAGGCCATATTTCGAATTTCTCAAGATCGGCGGGGTCTTCGGGGATATTCGGATCAAAGTGCAATACGGCGATTTCAAGAGGCAGCAATTCGGATGCTTTTTCGTTGCTTCTTGTTTTCTCGGTTGACGCTGCTGGACCGACCTGGTTTGCGGCAGAGGTCGACTCGTAGTCCTGGTTTACTGCTGCCCCGCCGCCGCAGCCTGTCAGGACAATGAAAATGCCCGGCATTAGCAGACGTGAGGTTCTTTTCAAGATGCCCGGTTTCTGGATTTTCATTATTGGTGTACTCCTGGTCACAATTCATGCGATGCTGGTTTTGTTGGCAAGTTCATGTACTGTCGGTATTTATCCCATAGCCTGGCCTGTTTTTCTGGATCAGTCTCGGCGATTGCTGCCTTGCGAATTTGCTGAGCAATTACGTCATCGTAATCGCCAGAGGGAATGTCTTGCGGTATCTTGCCAGAGTCAGGGGTTGTTGCCTGATAGGTCGATTGCGATTCGGGCAAAACTGGATCCTCTTGCGAGCCCGGATCGGATTCGCTTTGCTCTGATTCAAGCCCGGCCAGAGCTTGTCCGGATCCAGATGATTCATTCCCCGATTCTTCCGTGGACAAGGCATCTGATCGTGCAGCACCTCGCAGCTGCCCGCCAGCACTTCCTGAACCTATGCTGGCAGAGCTGGATGCCGCTGTTTCGCATCCGCCTGTTCGGTTCAGCAGGTCATTTAACAGGGCATCCAGAATTACCACCCTCTCTTGGCGGGTCATTGCCTCGTCAAACTCGGGAATCTTGAAGTCCTCGCAATTGCGCAGCATTCCGAGTAATTCCGTGGAATTCTGAGCCCAAACACTGCCCAGGCCCGCTGTTATCATGGCGAGGCTAATTAGAGTATGTGCGAGCAAATTCAAATTAGTTGTTGCGGATGCCCGTGTCCTGTCAATTCTATGGGAAATTTCAGTTGTTGACAATTACTTGTGCCGCCCGAAGGGTCAAGGCGGCAGGCCAGAAACTTGCTTCAACGGAATTGTCTCATGGCTTTTCCGGCACCGCCTTTGGCATTTGCTTCAGTCAATGAGCCTAATCCTGGTGGGGTGTACAGGGATCGAACCTGTGACCCGCTGATTAAAAGTCAGCTGCTCTGCCTACTGAGCTAACACCCCACATTTAGATTTTTCTTTTCGCTCAGTTAATGTTCCTGACGAGTTATAGAAGCGAGTTGAATGTATTTGACCATTTTGCAGGAAACCGGATTATACCCAAAGTCCGTTGCAATAAAACAAAAGGAATGGGATTTTGATCGAACTTCTCATCTTTCGTTTCCGGCTTGCTGGTCTCTGGTGAAGGCTGCGAGAGAGGCAGTTTCATTAGCGCTAGAAATAATGCTGTCCATGCCGGTCAATATCCTTTTCATGGAAATATCCGAAGAACCCGAATTCCGAAAAAACTGAATAACCAAATTGGGTTTTCACGAGGTGAGTCTATCGATTCTCGGCGCAAATCGGATGAAGCACCACAAAATCTGGCTTGCCCGGACTTCGCTCATGAACATGCGAATATTTCCTGGGCACTTCAGAGAATCAGCAGTTTGCAGAATTCATGGTTCATGAGCCCGGATAGCCGGAACTGATGCTAACCGGGCATTCCCCGCCTCCGGGTTTTTGCTCCCTAATCCATAAATAGAAAACTCGAGAGTACCCCTAACGCCTTGTGCAGCAGGGTTTTCGAGGGGGCCTGTAGAATCGCCCAATGGGTGATTCCAGGTCGAGGGTTGAAATTCCCAGTACTAAGGCTTCGCCCCAATGCCGAGCATTCAATTTATGGATTAGGGTTGCTTCAGATGGATGTCATGCGAATGCGTGATATGTATAATTGGCGGTTTTGGCTTTGCGACATCTGCCATGAGACCATTAATTGTCTGGTGCCCGCGCGAACTGGGCGCTCGATTTTCGTCACCAATACTCGATTATGCATAAACAAATTGATTTTTCTTGTTACGGGATAGAGAACACAACAGAAATCATTTACAACCCGAGTTACGAGCAATTGTTTGAGGAGGAAACTCGGCCTGATCTTGATTCTTTAGAAAAGGGAACCCTGACCAGCAGCAATGCGGTCAGTGTTCATACCGGCAAGTTCACCGGTCGCTCTCCCAAGGATAAATACATTGTCCGCGATGACATAACCTGCGATACCTTCTGGTGGTCGGATCAAGGCAGGAATGACAACAAGCCCCTCAATCAAGAAAACTGGAATCGCCTAAAAAAGATGGTCGGGCGACAGCTTTCATCGAAACGCCTGTTCGTCGTCGATGGGTTTTGCGGTGCTAATCCCAATACCCGGCTGGCGGTCCGCTTCATTATGGAAGTTGCCTGGCAGGCACACTTCGTGAAGAACATGTTCATCCGTCCAAGCGATGAGGAGATCGAGAATTTCAAGCCGGATTTCACGGTATTGAACGGGGCCAAATGCACCAATCCTGACTGGCAGGAAATGGGCATGAATTCAGAAAACTTCATAGTCTTCAATCTTGCCGAAAAAATGCAGTTGATCGGCGGAACCTGGTACGGCGGCGAGATGAAAAAGGGCATGTTTTCGATGATGAACTATCTCCTGCCACTGCGGGGTATTGCATCCATGCATTGCTCGGCAAATACCTCGAAAACCGGTGAGACTGCAATTTTTTTCGGATTGTCCGGCACGGGCAAGACCACCCTCTCGGCCGACCCGAATCGTCATTTAATCGGTGATGACGAACATGGCTGGGATGACGAAGGGATCTTTAATTTCGAGGGCGGCTGCTATGCAAAAACCATCGGTCTGAATCAAGAGCATGAGCCGGACATTTTCAATGCCATACGGCGTGATGCCCTGCTTGAGAACGTAACTGTTCGCAGCGATGGCAGCATCGATTACCACGATGATTCCATTACCCAGAATTCCCGGGCTTCCTACCCGATCTACCACATCGACAATATCGTGCGGCCTGTCTCAAAAAGCGGTCATGCGCGCCAGGTCGTGTTTCTGTCTGCAGATGCGTTTGGAGTGCTGCCACCAGTTGCAAAATTAACACCAGGGCAGACCAAATATCATTTTCTTTCAGGCTTCACGGCAAAACTGGCTGGCACCGAATTGGGCATTGATGAGCCGGTTCCGACATTTTCGGCCTGTTTCGGTTCGGCCTTCCTCAGTCTGCACCCGATCCGTTATGCTCAGGAGCTGGTTCGCAAGATGGAGGCCAACGGGGCAACGGCGTATCTGGTAAACACCGGCTGGAACGGAACGGGTGAACGTATTTCCATAAAGGCCACACGCCGCATCGTATCGGCCATAGTGGAGGGTGAAATCGATAACATGCCGACTTCAGTTTTGCCGATCTTCAATTTGGCAATTCCCGATCGTATTGAAGGTGTAGACTGGGCTATGCTGGATCCCAGGAATACCTATTCAAATCCCGCAGAGTGGACTCAGAAAGCCGAGCATTTGGCCAGTCTGTTCATTGAGAACTTCAAGAAATATACTGACTTGCCTGAAACCCGTGCATTGATCGACCATGGGCCTCAACTGTCCAATTGAGGCCGGGCATAGTAATGAGACCGCCAGAGAAAACCGAAGGACTCTTGCGAAATGAATGTTCGCAACTGGCGTTAAAGCAGATGGCCCATGTCAAAGAGATGGCTTGGAACCCCTGAATTTTGCCGATCAACGAGGCATGGGACTGGGGCATGATCCCAGAGCGACCCCAAGAGTTCGAAAAGTTTCGCATGGTGCTACAATGAGGGCGGAATGTCCCGCAGATGAAGCTGTTGCCATGCCCTGTCGCAACGAATAATCGTCATTCAAGCTCTGTAAGATACGGACCTGATGAATCGAAGTGCCGACTTTTCAGGCACCGTGAGCACAGCCGAAACACGGAGAATACAAGGAGACGGCAATCCTGTCTGGCGAATATTCCAACAGCACGTATCCGGACATGTCGAACAAACAGCACAAGATTATTCAGGAGGTCTACAATGCTGCGTCGGATGAACAATCCGCACAAGCATACGATCGATGGGCACATCAGTACGAACAGGATGTTCTATCCTGGGGGGCCAGGTTCCCGTTCGTGGCCGCTACCGTATTTGCACGCTTTGTCGGTCTGGAACAGGGCCCGATACTGGATGCAGGCTGTGGCACTGGACTGCAGGGTGAGTTGCTCCACCTGTGCGGATATTCCGACATTGTGGGAATAGACATGTCGGAAGGGATGCTGAGTGTGGCAAGCTCCAAAGGATTCTACTCCGGACTCTACCCGATGACGCTTGGCCGGGAGCTGGACTTTGCCGATGATGCTTTTGCCAATGCAATTACCACCGGAGCCATTACTCCGGGTCATGCACCCCCTCATTCCTTCTTGGAGATCATCCGGGTAACCCGCAGACATGGCAAGATTATTGTCAATATAAGAACCGATGGCGATGTTGATCCCGCTTATCCGTCGGCCTTGCGGGATTATGAAAACGCTGGATTGTGGAAGAAGATTTATGAATCCACAGAATATCCGGCAATGCCGACAGGCGAGCCCGAGATTCTCACCACGGCCTATGCCTATGAAGTATTGTAGGAGTGCTCTCGACTCTCCCGTCAAGCTCCATTGATACCTGGATTTATAGCCGTATGGAATCAGGCCGCTTGTCAGCGTCTCGCTTGCTCCTTGAAGGGAGTCGTAAACTCGGTCTTGAACTGCCAAAACAGCAGTTGTGGGCACTTGAGATGCATATTGTGCATGTCACTAGGTGGAATCAACGGGTTAATCTGACGTCGATACTCGATGCTGAACAAATGATAATCCGGCATATTCTCGACTCCCTCGCTATTTTTCCCTATGTCCGAGGAGCGCGATTGCTTGACATCGGAAGCGGGGGCGGCTTTCCCGGCCTGCCCATTGCGATTGCACATCCTGATATTGAAGCCGTACTTCTGGAGAGCAGCAAAAAGAAGGCCGAATTTCTTGGCCACGCTGTATCCCAGCTGGAACTGGATAATGCAAGCGTCATCCATGAGAGAGTCGAGAACTACCGCCCGAGCCAGCCTTTTCATACCCTGACAGCACGGGCGGTTGGTTCCATTGGGCGAGTTCTTGGGCTGGTTCAACCTCTCTGTCAGCCCGGCAGCCGGCTGCTTGTCATGAAAGGGAAAAACCCTGAATCCGAAATCCGCAGCTTAGCTCTTGAGACGGCTTGTCAACTATCCGTTGTAGAATTACACGTTCCGTACCTGAATGCAGATCGAAATCTGGTTGTGTTAGAGTTTCCTAATTACCACTAATCATAAGCAGGTTTTGTGCTACAATGGGACAGATGCAACCACTTGATTAAAAAGGAGTATATCCATGAAGCGCAATCCTGTCCAGTTCCAGAAAGGCCTCAGTCTCAACGAATTTCTCGAACATTACGGAGACGAGGACAAGTGCCATGACGCACTGTTCCGGCTGCGCTGGCCGGACGGC
>JAPOSW010000039.1 GCA_026709505.1 Gammaproteobacteria bacterium
CCAGCTGGCGGCAGCTCTTGCACATGACAGTTCTCCGTTATGCTTGACATGGAGACTGTCATCCGCCCGCTGGCCGTCTGCAACACGCCGCCACCCTACAGGGTGTTGCACTTCAGAGTGGAATTGGGGACTAAAGAGAAGAGGCATCTTCATTCAAAATCCCGGTGCTGGCCGCAGCACCAGTTATAGGTTGCCGGATCAAGAAGAGCAATCGCATTTCCAGTGAATCCCATGCCAGGATTTGAATGCACGATTGGCAGGGCATTTTCATCAGCATGCCCAGAAGTATGCCGAGAACAGAAATTGAATTCGCATAAGGTGCTGCTATATCAATCTCGCTTTGGGATCAATCATATGGCACTACACATCGATAGGAGTGAGAGCCGAACTTAAAGGCGTTGAATGACCTGCTCTGATCGGAAACAAGCATTCATGGGCGCTCGATGGAAGTATCTAGGAAATTCATTAAGTCGGACTTTTACTGTTCACAATTCTTGCTGGAAATCGCCCGGGCAATGTTGACTATTCCGTTCTCTTTCTTAATTCATCAATGAAGTGCGCCAGGGATAGGATGGTCGTCTTGTCGCTGGTGAGAAAACTGTCTTCGCCGGTATAAACAATAAATTTATGCCTTGGCTTTAAATCTTCACATGCACTATGGAAGCCCCTTTCCAAGCTTGGCGTGCGGCTGGCCTTGATTTCAATAGCCCAATACTCGTCCAAGTCAAACTCAATTACCAGATCGATTTCGGCTCCTGCCGATGTGCGATAGAAAAACGGGGTGGTTCTCCACGGTAATGCATTAATGATTGTTTCAATGACAAACCCTTCCCAGCTTTTGCCGAGAATGGGATGCCCCAATAATGCTTCATAGTTGGGAATTCGCAACAACGCATGCAAAATACCGCTGTCCCTCACATAAAAGCGTGGTGATTTGACAAGTCGTTTTTTTACATTTCCATACCAGGGTTGGAGTCTGCGGACCAACAGCAAGTCAACCAAAAGGTCCAAATACCGGCTAATCGTCACACTTGCCACTCCTAAAGAACTTGCCAATTTTGAAGCATTCAGTAGTTCGCCTTGTGTATGTGCAAGCATTGTCCAAAAGCGCATAAGCGTGGTCGCTGGTATACGGGGACCCAGCTGAGGAATATCGCGTTCCAGATAGGTTCGAATTAGGTTTTGCCGCCAAGAGAAGCTGGCTTGGTCATCTACAGCGGCATAGCTGTCGGGGAACCCCCCACGCATCCAGAGTCGTTGCAATGGCTCCCCGCTGGGTTTTTCAATTTCAAAGGGATTCAGGCCCCTAAGTTCGGAATAATGAATGCGGCCCGCTAGGCTTTCAGAACTTTGTTTCAGTAGTTTGTTTGAAGCCGACCCAAGTATTAGGAAGCGACCATTGCCTCGTCCCTCGCGCCGTCTGGCATCAATGATGCCGCGTAGCGACATAAACAGGTCAGGATAGCGCTGGACTTCATCAAGAATAACCAGCTTATCCGCATGCAGTCCCAAATAGTGGGCCGGGTCTCTCAGCTTTTGAAAATCCTCTGGTTTTTCAAGATCCGTATAAATCGAGGGTTTCTGAATGGCTATCTCATGGGCAAGAGTGGTCTTGCCGACCTGTCGTGGTCCAAGGATGGCCACAGCTGGGAATTGGCCGAGACGGAGGATAATTTCCATCGTTAGTTCTCTTCTGTACATCTTTGCAATGTTAACATTAAGTGTTAAATATGCAAGGATAATACCATCCTTTTCGATTTATCCAGCCAGTAAAATACAGGATTGAAAATGTCGTGCAAAAGAGTTCTGACCAGAACTACACCTGTCGCCAAAATCGTTTTTGGGGCGATTCCGGGTCACTCATGGCCCACAGCTGAAATCAGGAAGAGCCAGGGCCTGAATTAATTCAATTGAAGGCATTCGTGACTTTATTCAGGCTTGACAGATTGGCTTATACTTGGAAAATGGAAAATTCCATGTTGCCATAATTCAATGACAATCTGCCTGCGTGAAGTCAGATTCAGTCTTCTGCATTCAAAGGAGTAATCGTTAATGCCCGTAATTCACTTCAAATTACCCGATGGAACAGTCAAGTCAATAGAGGGTTCGGTTGGTACTCCGGTCATGTTTTTAGCTAAAGACAATGGAATTGATCTAATACTCGCAGAGTGTGGCGGATGTTGTAGTTGTGCAACCTGCCACGTGCACGTCGACCCGGGCTGGTTTGCCAAATTGCCGGAGATGAGCGAGGATGAAGAGAATATGCTGGAATTTGCCGAAGGCCAGGATGACACTAGCCGTCTAAGCTGCCAGTTGATCATTACCGAGGAACTGGATGGACTGGTGGTGAATGTTCCAGAATCACAATATTGAGTTAATTCTTTCTGGGCAATCAGCCCAAAAACATCTCGGACATGCCAATTCGCCCATGGCAAACAGTAAACCCCTCTGGATACCACCTGAAGAATCGATAAATCAGGCTAATTTGACGGCCTTTATTGGGTGGGTAAACCAGAGAGGGTGTTCTATTACCGATTATGCTTCTCTTTATCGATGGAGCATAGATCATCCGGATCTCTTCTGGAGTCATTTCTGGGAATTCAGTGGCATTGTCAGCTCACGAAGGTGGGACCGTGTAGTTGACAACCCTGATGCAATGCCCGGTGCCTCGTGGTTTCCGGGTGCTCGATTGAATTTCGCCGAGAACCTTCTCAGGTTCAAGGATGACCGGACTGCCATTATTGCATGGTCGGAAGATTGTCCTGAACAGAAATTGACTTATGCTGAACTCAATCGAGAAGTAGCAAGATGTGCGGGTTTTTTGAAAGCATCAGGTGTTGAATCCGGTGATCGTGTAGTCGGTTACATCACGAATGGCATCGAGGCCGTCATCGCCATGCTTGCAGCAACAAGTCTCGGTGCTGTCTGGTCTTCCTGCTCTCCTGAATTCGGCGCCAAGGGAGTGCTGGAGCGGTTCATGCAAATCGAACCGAAAATTATGTTTGCCGTTGACGGCTATCGATACAACGGAAAAAGACACAGTATTGTTGACCGCGTCAAGTCGGTCATCCAAAGCATTCAATCGATAGAAAGGACCGTTGTTGTTCCTTTCTTGCATGATTCACCCGAGATTTCTGATGTGCCGAACGGCATTGTCTGGCATGATGCTTTGACAAATTCATCCGAGCTTGAGTTCAAGCAACTGCCTTTCGAGCATCCCCTGTTCATCATGTACTCGTCTGGAACTACCGGAAAACCCAAGTGTATTGTCCATGGGGTGGGGGGATCGCTGATTCAACACCTGAAGGAGCATCGTCTGCACACCGACCTCAAACGCGATGATGTACTGTTTTTCTTTACCACTTGTGGCTGGATGATGTGGAACTGGCTAGTCAGTGCTCTGGCGAGCGGTTGCACACTCGTTCTATATGATGGATCTCCGTTTTATCCAGCAAAGAGCGTCATGTGGGACATGGCAGAACGCCTCGGTATCTCGATCTTTGGAACCAGTGCCCGATTTATATCTGCTTGTGCCAAGGAGGGTCTCGCTCCGGGCAAGGATCAGGGTCTATCGGCGATGCGAATTCTGCTTTCGACCGGATCGCCCTTGGCTCCAGAGGGATTTGATTATGTTTACCAGAGTATCAAGAAAGATGTACAGCTATCATCCATGTCAGGAGGAACAGATATCATGGGCTGCTTCGTGATGGGAAATCCGATTGGCCCGGTATACCGTGGTGAAATTCAGTGTCGGGCACTGGGCATGGCTGTTGATGTGTTTGATGAAGGTGAACCGGTCAAAGGTAGACAAGGCGAATTGGTATGCACGAAACCATTTCCCAGCATGCCGATTGGGTTCTGGAATGAACCTGATGATTCAAGGTACAGATCAGCGTATTTTGAGCGATATCCCGGTGTTTGGGCGCATGGAGACTATGCTGAAATCACCGATCATGACGGAATGATTATTCATGGAAGATCGGATGCCGTGTTGAATCCGGGGGGCGTGCGAATCGGTACGGCCGAAATCTACAGCCAGGTTGAAAAGATCGATGAGGTGATGGAAAGTCTGTGTATTGGCCAACGCTTCGATGGAGATGTGAGAATTGTTCTCTTCGTCATGTTGAGAGAGGGGTCGGAGTTGACCGAGGAGATCCAGGCCCTGATTCGAACCACTATCCGCGAGAATGCATCAACTCGACACGTTCCGGCAAAAATCATAGCCGTCCCGGATATTCCGAGAACCCTGAGCGGTAAAATTACTGAACTTGCAGTACGTGATCTCGTGCATGGCCATCCCGTCAAGAATACCGAGGCTCTGGCGAACCCTGAATCGTTGCGGTATTTTCAGGAACTGGGTGAGCTTCTGGACTAGATGGCGATCCAGAACCTAATAATCATCTCGATATGGTGGGGTATGGTCATAGGCAATTCTTTTCTATCGCTAATACGTTCTTCAACCAATTATCACAGCACCCCCAAAACCCTCAATTTGTTGCACTTCAGAGTTGAACTGGGGTTCCGATAGAGTTCGGGTTTGTCTGGTTGATGTACTATAGTAATCATATCGTGCCTAGACTTTCCATTGACATCACACACGAAGAGCATAAGTAGCCCAAGGCTGTTGCCGCGCTTAAAGGGCAGAGCATCAAGAACTATGTGCCCAGCAAAACCCTTGGCGAAGTCCCTGATTTCGGCGATGTAAGTGAAGACCGGGCGATCGGTCTTCTGTCAAATTTTCTTGCACCAAGGATTGAGCAAGCGCTTCTCGGCGAATTTTCAACCCGATCTATAGAGGACATAAGGCAAATCGCATGGAAGCAGGTCGATTTTTCTTCGCAAGGATGAGCAGTTATGTTTCTGACGCTTGTTGGCGAAGAAGATTTGTTCGATATGTGGGCAATGTACCACTGGACATTCGCAACTGCCTTTGTGGACGCGGCAATCAAGCCCAGACACTCGCCAATCACCCCCAGCATACGCATCGGGAAGCGAGGGACAGATTGGCCTGCGACAGAACCGGATAGCCGTCTTTAACGGGTGCACCGGGGCGCCTTTCTAGTCGTCGCTTGCCTTCTAGTTTTGGAATTTTCAGACTGATCCACTATGTTGATTTCCTCATTCATTATCCGACAGCACTTAAAAGTGCAAAGATATCGGTCCTGATCCACAAGACCCCAGTCAGCTACTTGCTTCACAAGCCCCGGAAGGTGCGGGTAGCACTTCCTTAGCCTCACGGAACTAGCTCAAGTTCCATAAATCCAGACAAACTGAGTATCATGCGTGGTCATATGTTAAACTTGCGATACTGCTCAACAAACCATCCAATGGTTTTCGACAGAAAAGGCCATGTCTTTTCAAGTTTAATCACAATATTGAGTTGCTCAATTATTGGGCATTAAGGAATTGATAAGGGTCGGATCAGCTTGTTAAATTGATGATAATCCAGATGATACGGAGTATATGTAGTCATGAATGAAGTAGTAGTGGTAAGTGGAGTTAGAACTGCAGTCGGCGATTTTGGAGGGAGTCTAAAAAATCACACTCCGGGTGTTCTGGGTGGATTGGTCGTCAAGGAAGCGGTTCAAAGGGCGGGAATTGACCCGGAGTCTGTCGGGCATTGCGCCATTGGCAATGTCATTCATACTGAACCTAGGGATATGTATGTCTCTCGTGTTGCTGCCCTTGAGGGAGGGTTGCATCATTCCACCCCGTGTGTAACCGTGAACAGGCTTTGCGGTAGCGGCATGCAGGCAATCGTTACGGCTGCTCAGCAGGTTCAGCTCGGGCTGTGCCATACGGCGGTTGCCGGCGGAACCGAAGTCATGTCAAGAGGTGGTTACCTGGCCGTTGGTGCACGCTTTGGCAATCGCCTGGGTGATGGTAAGTTATCCGACATGATGGTGGGCGCACTTCATTGCCCGATGGAAAAATATCACATGGGCGTAACCGCCGAGAATGTCGCCGAGAAATGGGAAGTGAGCCGTGAAGATCAGGATGCACTGGCCGTGCTCAGCCATCAACGAGCCCAGAAAGCTACCGAAAACGGTCATTTCTCTGATCAGATACTGCCGATTGAAATTAAAAGTCGCAGGGAAACAATTGAGTTTACCCAGGACGAGCACATTCGTTTCAATGCTGAAATCGGTCAAATGGCAAAATTGCGTCCGGTCTTCAAGGAAGATGGTTCAGTGACTGCCGGTAATGCATCCGGCATCAATGACGGTGCTGCCGCCATGGTTTTGATGAGTGCGGACGAGGCAAAATCGCAAGGCGTCAAGCCCCGAGCACGGCTGGTCAAGTATGCCTTTGCTGGAGTAGAGCCCAAATACATGGGCATTGGACCGGTGCCAGCAGTGCAAAACCTTTTCAAGGATATTGATATCAGCATGAACGACATTGATGTATGGGAAGTGAATGAAGCGTTTGCCGCACAAGCGATTGCGGTAGCCAGAGACTTGAATCTTCCTGAAGACAAGTTGAACCCCAACGGAAGTGGCATCTCGATCGGTCACCCGATTGGAGCGACTGGCGTGATCATTGCTGAAAAAGCGCTTTCCGAGCTTGAACGGACTGGCGGTCGTTATGCGGTTGCAACCATGTGTATCGGCGGCGGTCAAGGCATAGCCGGACTATTCGAAAGGCTTGACTGACTGCCAGATCCTTCCTTGGGAGCATGAACTTGTTCATGCATTAATTTTTCAGGACCGCGGTGAACTCGATTCCCGTGTAAACCGTGTCCTGAAGTCATCATGATTGAGCGTTTCAGTGCCGGTGGTCGTTGCCGGCATTTGAACCCTGTGGCACGAGGCTTGAACATTCTGAACACAATTAGTTTGCAGACCGCTCGATCAGTGTTGTTGAACTGGCAAAGCATCGTGTTTGTTCGCCTCGTTTCTGGTATGCCCTGCAGAATTGGCAAGACTCGCCAGATAGCGCATTTGTAAAACGAGAGGCCGCCTTGATTTTTCGACGTTCCCCCAAATCAAGAGAACAAGTGTCTGGAGCTGGATTACAGAGCGATGCCGCAAACAATCTGTTTCTGGCACAAGTTGCAAGCGACTACATCAAGGAAAGCAGGACCCGCAGGCGATGGGGCTTGTTTTTCAAGCTGTTTTTGGTCGCCTATTTGTTGCTGGTTGCGTACTGGGTTATCGAAGACGACAGCCTGGGTTTGACAGAGCCCCATACTGCCTTGATTTCAATCGAGGGCGTCATCGGATTTGACCGGAATACTTCGGAGAACATTATCGTTTCCCTTGAATCCGCCTTTGAGTCGGAACACTCGAGAGGGATTATCCTGTCCATGAACAGCCCCGGAGGCACACCGGTTCAGGCTGCCCGCGTCTATGAGGAAATTGTCCGTCTGAGAACCTTGAATCCGCAAAAGCCTTTACATGTCGTAGTCAATGACATCTGCGCTTCGGGCGGTTACTACATCGCAGCTGCGGCAGAGAGTATCTACGCGCATCCTTCAAGCCTGGTGGGTTCAATAGGGGTGATCTGGGATAGTTTTGGGTTTACGGGTGCGATGGAAAAGCTGGGTATTGAACGTCGATTTGTCCGTGCCGGAGACAACAAGACGCTCCTTGATCCATTTGTCCCTACAACGCCTGACGATTACCGGTACATGCAAACTCTGGTTGATGATGTGCATGAGCAATTCATTGAAGCGGTCAAGACAGGACGATCAGGGCGAATTGCGGATGACTCGAGTATCTACACAGGCTTGATTTGGAGTGGACAAAGAGCCAGGGAACTCGGTCTGATTGATGACTTTGGCAGTATCAATGGTGTGGCAAGGGAAGTGATTGGCGAAGACAATATTATCGATTACACCATCTACCCCGGAGTATTCGAACAAATTCGCGGCGAGATTCGTGCAACGGTTTCCCAATGGTTTTCAATTGGAATTCAGGGTTTTCGTTAATCCTGACATTAATGTGCCAGTATACAGTTCATGGCATCCAGTGAAGACATTCTGGCGAAGTTAGTATCCTTCCCAACGATCAGCAAGGACAGCAATGCCGGGCTGATTGACTACATTCGAAACTATCTCGCTGATTATGACATTGAGAGCATTGTGGTTTCCAATGACGAAAAAAACAAATTCAATCTATATGCTGTCATAGGTCCTGACAAGCCGGGCGGGGTGATGTTGTCGGGACATACCGATGTTGTTCCGGTTGAGGGGCAGGACTGGACCGTCGATCCCTTTTGTGCATCACGGCAGGATGATCGAATCTATGGTCGTGGCACGACTGACATGAAAGGATTTGTCGCCTGTGTTCTGGCCATGGTGCCCCATGCAGTGGCTTCAAGGCTCACTGAACCGATTCATCTTGTATTTTCCTATGACGAGGAAATTGGCTGCATAGGGATTCGCGGAATGCTGGATGTACTGGAAGCGGATTATGCAAGACCGGATTTCTGTATCGTCGGCGAACCCACATCCATGAAGATCGGCATCGCCCACAAGGGCAAGGTAGGCATGACTTGTCGTTGCCATGGAGCATCCGCACATTCAGCTCTTGCGACAGAGGGACTGAATGCCATCTATCTCGCTTGCGACATGATTGCTGAAATCCGAAAGCTGCACAACCAGCTGGCATCCGGGGTGTTGCATGAGGAATTCGGAGTGCCACACAGCACGTTGCATGTCGGGACAATCCGGGGAGGCACTGCTCTCAACATCATACCGAATTATTGTGAATTCAAGTTTGAAATCCGCAACCTCGAAGGCGATAGCGCGGAACAGCTGCTAAAGAGGCTTAAAGATTCTGCCGAAACCATAGCAGGTCAGTACCGGGATAAATTTGAATCTTCAGATATTCGCATCGAGGTATTCAACCAGTATCCAGCACTTAGAACGGAAACAGATGCGCAAATTGTCGATTTTGTCAGTGACCTTCTGGGTCATAAGGATATCATCGGCATCGATTTCGGTACAGAAGCCGGAATGATTAGTTCTCGTCTGTCCATGCCTGCGGTTGTTTGTGGTCCCGGATCAATGGATCAGGGCCACAAGCCTGACGAATACATATTGATCTCCGAACTGAATCGCTGCGATACCTTTCTGTCCAGGCTGGTTGATCGGATTGCTCAATAGTTCAAGCCAGATTGCCCGTTGGCTATGCTTGCTACGCCAGCTAATGGATAATGTTGTGTTCAGGTCCGAACGGAAAGCGGGTGATATTTTCGGCGCCATTTTCATTCACGATCAGAATGTCGTGCTCGCGATAGCCGCCGGCACCTTCCATGCCCTTGGGCAAGGTGATCATGGGTTCGATTGAAACCACCATTCCCGGTTCGAGAACAGTGTCGATATCCTCGCGCAATTCAAGTCCGGCTTCCCGGCCATAGTAATGACAGAGTGAACCAAAGGAGTGTCCATATCCAAAGGTTCTGTACTTGAGCAGGTCATGCTTGCGAAAGACTTCATTCAGTTCAGCCGCGATTTCTGAACACTGGACTCCCGGTTTGACAAGGGTGAGTCCCTTTCTGTGGACTTCGCAGTTGACCTGCCATAGTTCAAGTTCTCTGGCTGATGCTTCATGAAAGAACAGGGTGCGCTCCAGAGCCTGATAGTAGCCGGATATCATTGAAAAGCAGTTCAGGCTGAGAATATCGCCTTTTTCGATCCGTCTGGAGGTGACCGGGTTATGTGCGCCATCCGTGTTGAGACCGGATTGAAACCAGGTCCAGGTATCCATTAATTCAGTATGCGGATAGGTACCTGCAATCGCGCGTACCATGGCTTGCGTGGAATGCAGGGCAACTTCATATTCCGGAATTCCCTCGCTGATGGCCTCGACACAAGCTGCCCCGCCGATATCCGAGATGCGGGCGCCTTGACGGATCAGTGCATGTTCTTCCTCAGATTTAACCATGCGAAGCTTCATGGTAGGGACTCCGATATCGGCGAACTCGGCCTTCGGGAAGAATTCCGATAGTTTTTCACGGCGTTCCAGGGTTACATGGTCATATTCGATGCCGACGCGCACTTTGCCCTTGATCAGATTCTGCAGGGTACGAAAGTAATTATCGCGTTGCCAGTCGGTGTAGACGATGTTGTCATCGAAACTCTGGCGCCATGGCTGACCTCCATCGATATTGGCGCTGACAGTCGTGTGGGAATCGTGTGTTACGACCAAGCCATAGGGACGTCCAAAGGAACAGTAGACAAAGTCGGAGTAATAATTGATGTTGTGGATTGAAGTGAACAATGCAATATCGAGGTTGTTTTCGGTCATGCATGCCCGTAGTCTGGCAATGCGGCTCGACATTTCCTCCGCTGAGAAAGTCGGCTTTGCCTTGTCGCCATTTTTGAATTCGATGGTTTGGGGTCGTTCCAGTTTCATCATTTTTGCCTGCTTCTGTCAAAAGGATTAATTGAGTTACCGTAATCGGTAATCGACTGCGCCACACGCCGTTTAAACAATGATCGGCTTGATGAGGCTTCGATTACGCATGGCCATTCATTTTGATGGCAGTATTGCACTGGAACTAGAGAGTCCAGTTATCAAAGAATTCCCTGGTATGTGATGCAAATTGCATTACCCGTGGTAGAAGTCTGCTTTGGTCATCATGTCGCATGACCAATCGGGCTGGCGTGATGAATTCCTTGAGGGGGCGAGTAGCCAGTGCGCTGCCATCATAGCTCATGCTACTCTGGCCGGTCTAGATACCAAAATGCTATACCCCAGCCCGTTGGCAACCATGCCCCGCACGGTTTCAAAGGAGGGGGAGCGAAAGCGGATTAGAGGCTTCAGATCATGCTCATGGAAAAGCGAGGTAAAGTAATTTCGGCTAGGAGCGATGTCGAGCAATATCATTGGCAGCTCCGTCAGCTCATGCAGCGATATTTCATGATGTTCGCATAGTGGGTGCCCGGACGGCAACAGGACATGCGGACTGACGGTAGCCAGAACTTTTCTATTGCTTGTGTCAATGGTGGGTGAATCATACATGAGGATAAGGTCAAATGGAGATGCTCCATGCTCTTGCTCTATCTCATGCTCGCTGCCTTCGAAAAAGCGAAATGCCGCATCGGGCATTTTCTCAAGAAAAGTGCGAACCAGACGGGGCATAAAAAATGGCCCAATCGTGGCAAAGCAGGCAATATGTGTGACTTCGGTATTCGGGCTTGCCTGTTTCTCTGCAACAAATTCATCAAGCTTGCGTGTGAATCCATAGGCTCTGTTGGCATAAACCAGGGCATTTCCGTGCTTGCGAATGTGAATGTCTTCGGGTTGCGCAATAAATATGTAGTGGGTGCCGATCTTGTAATGGCTGATGACTTTGCAGTCGAAGGAGATCAGGGCGTTTTTCAGATTCGGTGCTCCTGTACCGTGAGTAATCCAGTTTGCACAACTGAATTTATCGGTGGGGTATCGATACGACCGGCAAAAGTATCCGAAATGAATGACTGATCTTCGCTCAGGACATTGACGCAGAAGATGCCATTGTTGATTATTTTTTGGCAGGTTGAACTCAAATGGTGGACGCAGACCAACAGGGTAGGAGGGTCTGCGGAAACCGAGGTCATGGCACTGATTGTGATGCCGGCACGCCCATCAGGTCCGTCAGTAGTCAAAACCGAAACCGTGCATGCGGCATGACTCATGCCTTCGAGAAACAATTGCGGGTTCATTGATGCGAACTTACAGGCATTTATCGGAACAGGTCAGTTTCGCATCAGCACTGCTATTTTCATGCCCGATTACGCATCTGAATATCCTGATGGTTGGGTAGAGGTGCCCGGGCAGCCATTGCATCTGCTCAGACCGGCAGTCATTGGTATTTTGCATGAAGCTCTTGAGTCAATGCTCTCATTAAGCGGGTTTTCTTCTGGCAACTTGTGTCGAGTTCTTGCCGAGAATTTCCCTGCGATTGGAAATCCTGAAATAGGCATTTTCGCCAGTCGAGTCTTGCTTCGTCCGTGCAGTGAGGGCTCGTCCGAGTCTTCGGGGTTCATTCATCACCGGGCACTCCATAGGAAGGGGCGTCGGCAGGGCTTAGTGCTCGTGTCAAATAGTCCTGCATTTGCGGTTGATATGCCTGCCAGAGTGACCTTAAGTTCGAAGCTGGCCCAACATCGGCCCAATCGACTCTCAGGTCGACAAGTGGAAAGGATTGCCTGTCAACAACCAGTAATGCCGCTGAGTGCACATCACCCATCTCTCCTCCTTCGTATAGCCCCGCCTCAAGCGATTTCATGAGCCGTTCTCCTAAATGAACATCGGTAAGCGAGCCAAACATGTTGGTCATGGCCTCCGGCACCCTATCATTGGCCAGTAGATTGCCAGCTGCATGGCAATGGATTCCTTTGGATTCTGCGTGAATGCCCAGAATTTTACTGCCAGTGTGGCATGCGCTATTTCCCGTGTTGTCAACAACTATCAGTTGCCGGTATTCCTGATTTTCCGTGTTCTCTAGGAGGTCCCCGAGTGCCTGATCGGCAGGCATTCCGGATTCGAGGCGGTTAAGCAGGGCAGGGGCAAGAGATGGATCAGTGATATTTTGCGTTGATACTGCGCCGACACTGGCCCGGGCGTGCGGACATCGTGCCCCGACGCAAATGCTAGAGGTGGTAATGGCAACGCCTAGCATGCCGGTTTCCTGGCAATATCCGACAATCGAAAAAGTCATGAGTTAATCACCCGCCAAAAATTTCAGAGCAATGCTGAGCCAGCAGTCATGCAGTATGGCACATCGCAAGCAAGGTTCCTGTTCTTTCGCCATTGCCAGAGAGAACTGCTGAAAGGAAAATTATAACTTAAAGGCGTCTATCGCTCCCAATAGCGGGAGAGTAGATACGAACCATTGCGCTCTTCAACACAACACTCGACGGTGCGGAATGCAGACAGAATTCGGCAAAGATCTCATTGCAATTCTTATTGTTACACTTTGTAAATTAGCACCGATAAACTCGACTGGTTTCTGGTTCATAATTTGGCGATATTAAGACTTGGGTTTAATGGTAGGTATGTCGCACTGGAAAGATATCGAGCGCAATAAAGTATGCTCTTAAATAAACTGAATTCATTTATAAACGTGGCGAGAAGACAATCCCTTGCAAGTCATAAACCTACTAACCCTTATCAAGAGATGTCATGGAGTAATCTTTGTAGAGTTCATAAAATAAATTGGTCATCACCATAGTTTTTACAGCATTACCGGCGACTTATTTCCTGTTTTGATACTGGATATTCGCTGGTTGCATCAGTGCATCGGCAAGATTTTCCAGTTTTGCCCTTGTACCAATCCGATATGGAAAACAGGCGTGGCAAACAGTAAATCCAGTCAGCATCAACCAGACTGATGTAATGTACGGCAATACCAGTACTATAATGTTTTCCGTATCCGAGATGTACCCGTAACCCTTGTCAACAGCAAAAGCAAGGCGGCAATTCCTTCCCAGAGAAACCCGGAGAATTTTCGCATCCCCTCATTGCAGCAGTCTCTGAGGTTTCGTTACTGTTGTATATAACTCCTTTTCAGCTCCATCTGAGGATTTTATCTTCCCTGCTATGGCAACCGATCAAAAATTCGCAAAAGTCTAATTACGGGTCTATTCCTACCAGTATGATCGTACTTTTGCATATTCTCGGTGAAATGCTGCGAAGGTGTATTGTATGCTGGCAGGCATGAAATCAAGATAAAATGCTGTTCAAAAATACCAAGTTGCCAGAATAGTCGGCCACCCAATCACGCATGAATGGAAAACAAGCTCTGGAATTAGTGCAAATTCCATTCAAAAAAGAACCTAATTACCACTAATCATAAGCCGAGTTTCAGGAGTTTTTCCGGCATGGGCGG
>JAPOSW010000040.1 GCA_026709505.1 Gammaproteobacteria bacterium
TGAAACGGTTCTGCCCGAACTTACGTCCAGACAGGACTTATGGCTAATAGGCAGGGCGCACCTGCAAGGGCAAGAGGGGCTGCACGCCGATGATCGGGCACATCGCCAAGACCGGCCAGGTCGTGAAGTCCGGGCTGCGCAAGGGCAGCGTGCCGCCGGCCGCGAGGAACCGCGAGTTCTTCGAGCGCTGCAGCGAAGCCCTGCCGGAAGGCGCGAGGGCGGCGTGGTAGCCGATGCCGCTGGATGACGGCGCCTTCTCCGAGACCGGGTCCGCTGCCCGCAACGTGCATGCCATGGCCGGGACCCCGGAGGCCTTCTGCCTGACGATGCAGAGAGAGGCCGTGGACAGGCCCGGCCAGGAAGACCCGGACCGGCCGGTGCAGGCCGAGATCGAGATGCCGGACCAGGAGCCGTACCCGGTCGACGAAGAGAGCGCCCTGGACGGCCGGTACACCTGCCGGGCAATTGCCACCGGCCTCGACGGGGAAGGCTGGAGCGATGCACAGATCGCATGGCAGCACAGCCAGCGGGCCGACGCCTCGGAGAACCGCACAGAGAGCTCCGCAGCGACTTCGGCGGAGCGCACCTGCCCGGCAGCGGATTCCGGGCCAATGCGGGATGCCCGTGCCTGAGAGCCATAGCAGAGGGCGACCGGTCCTGATTTGGCTGTCGCTGCCTCCCGAATGACACGGGAGACGGACCGGCACCGCGTTCCGACATTAGAAACCGGCACCGCCATGCCCCGAATCCGGCCTTCCGGGCAAGTCCGGAACACCCCGGCCCCGCGTCCGACCGAATCCCGGCCTGCAGCGGACAAAAAAATCTCTATTTATGATTAGGGTATAATTCCCTTTTCGTGCCAACAGTCATCAAGTCGATTGCTGATGATGAACGAGCGAAGCGATGCAATGCTTCTTGCGCCATTTTCACTCCAGTGCCTGCCGCCACGTTTCAGTCGGGTACCGACAACGTTTTTGCATCCGGCCCTCTACGGCAGCACTCGATACGCACAGTCTCTGTTTCCGGAATGCTTGATAAAGTATTCGTTTGCGATTGCGTTTGAAATAGCCGATCATGCTGCGGATTTTCTCTCCATGCGATGAAAACGGGGTCAGAATCTCAATCAGCGTTTCGATCTCCCCGGCCTTGACCGCTTTGCAAGCAAATGATCCTGGAGAACCCGGGCGGCGTTACTGAACGGAACCAGATAGTACGCTTCATTGAGATGGCCATGAGCATCCAGCCACTCCTCTTTAATGGGTTCATTGTGGAGATTCAATAGCGCCATCAAGTCAATCCCCCCGAACAAGAACGCAATTCCCTATCCTATGAAATATGGGCGGTTATTGTATAAGCGCTGGCCTGGATTGAAGTACTGAATTTTTGATGCCTTATTTGAGGGCTTCTGTTGCCTATGGAAAAATCCGGAAAACCGTTCCAGAGCGAAACTTTGTATACCCACGGTACTAATGGATGTTTTTTCGGCAAGTACTGTCTGATCTCTACAGACGTAATGGCTAGCGAATCGTCTTTGTCTGTATTAATCGAATTTGGCGCGAGCGGCAAAATGACGGCAAACCTTTCTCTGCACTTTTATGGTAGTCCATCAAGCGCTTTCGAATTTCCCGGGGCATGGAAATGCCATGCGGTGATGGATATTGCTGTACATGTAATTCCATAAACTCGCCAATACATACCTCTACTTGGTCTCTTTTCATAATCATATAGAGGTGAAAACGCTTTTCATCGACTCCAAGCACGTGGGTCACGACTCGCAACTGATCACCCTGTTTCACTTCCTTCAGATAGAATTTATGGTCTTCCAGAAGATAGATCGTGCACCCTGTTCGCTCTCGATAGGCTGCGTCAAGTCCTACTGCGTCTTGCAAGGCATCAACTGCCAGACTAAAAACCAAGCCATAATTCGAGTCACGCATATGGCCGTTGTAGTCTATCCACTCGGGTTTTACCGTGGTTTCAAATTCAAGGAACATCCGCTTGTCCTAACTCCAAGCCAACAGGAATTCGCCTGAATACAGGCTTAAGACCTGAACCTACCCTGTGGTATCAGCACGAGGGGCGCCTTCACCATAAGGCAGGTCGATATGTCCGTAACGACGCACTCTGACATTGCACTGTTCCGCATGACCCACAAAACCCTCCAATAGACAAAGCCTTGATCCATACTCACCTACCAGTGTTGCCGCCTCATCCGTCATGATCCTCTGATAACTATGGGTCTTTATGTATTTGCCGACCCACAATCCACCTGTATACCGACCTGCTTTCCTAGTTGGCAAGGTATGGTTGGTACCGATCACTTTATCGCCATTGGCCACATTTGTGCGCGGTCCAAGGAATAGCGCACCATAGCTATGCATATTCTCCAGAAACCACTCGTCACGATCTGTCATTACCTGAACATGTTCGCTGGCGATTTCATTGGCAGCTTCCAGCATTTCTTCGTATGTATCACAAACGATCACTTCGCCATAGTGGTCCCAGCTTGCGCGTGCCGTATCAGCCGTTGGCAGAATGGCAAGAATCCGTTCTATTTCCCCTAGAGTATCCTGGGCCAGTCTATGTGAGTTTGTCAGTAAGACACATGGGCTGTTATACCCGTGCTCCGCCTGTCCGAGCAAGTCTGTAGCACAAAGTTCAGCATCTGCACTGGTTTCATCTGCAATCACCATCGTTTCTGTCGGGCCGGCAAAAAGATCAATGCCAACTCGCCCATACAGCTGGCGCTTGGCTTCAGCCACGAAAGCATTACCTGGGCCAACCAGCATATGCACGGAGCTGATCGTTTCTGTTCCAATCGCCATGGCACCAATCGCCTGAATCCCGCCCAATACATAGATTTCATGAGCACCGCCCATTTTCATGGCGGCAATCACGGCAGGATTTGGCTCCCCGTTAAATGGTGGGGTTGCAGCCACAATACGTGGTACCTGTGCAACCTTGGCGGTTGCTACCGACATATGAGCCGAAGCAACCATCGGAAACTTGCCACCCGGCACATAACAACCAACCGACTGCACCGGGATATTTCGGTGTCCCAGGATTACACCGGGTAGAGTTTCAATTTCGATATCGAGCATTGAATCACGCTGTGCCTGAGCAAATCTGACAACCTGATCATGTGCAAACTGTATATCAGTCATTTCACTGGCCGAAACCCTGGATGTAATTGCCTCAATCTCGCTGTCAGTCAAGCGGAAGGAAGGAGGTGAGTAATTGTCAAACTTCTCGCTTAAATCGCGGATCGCCCGATCACCGGATTCTTCAATCTCGTGAAGGGTTTTCTCAACCACTGAACGGATCCTGGCATCATCCATTGCCCGTTCATCAGCGGGTTTGCTTTGTTTGAGATAATTGATTCCCATGCTTTTCTCTCCTATTGTTTGTGATCGCCTTTCACGTCTATATTGATCTCGAAAAAAGACCAGCAACAAAGATGATTATGATGCCCTTGATGATCAACTGTGCCTGAACCGGCAAACCCAGAATAATCACAATGTTAAAAATCAGGGTGAGGATCAAGGCACCCGTAGCAGCACCCCATAAAGTGCCCTTTCCTCCCGTTAACATAATTCCGCCAAGGACACAGGCAACGATAGCATCAAGCTCATAGCCTCGACCAACCCAGTTATCAACCGTGCCGACAAACCCCACTAGGAAAAGTCCGGCAATACCCGCCATGACGGAACAAATCACGTAGCAGACGATAGTCACACGATCAGCTTGAATTCCGACTAAATTAGCGGATTTCGGGTTGCCCCCGGTAATGTAAATCTTGCGTCCGAAACTTGATTTATGCAGTAGCCAGCCCAGAATGCAGAAGAAAAAGAAAAACACCAGCATATTGACCGGGATTCCGGCTATGCGCCCAGCACCTAGAATGCGGAATCCCTCAGGCAAAGATCCCGACGGTGCACCTTGGGTGTAGTAGAAACGGATTCCCTGCAAGACAATCATCATCGCCAGTGTCGCAAGAAATGGCGAGACATTGCGTTTGGTCACCAATAATCCGTTGATCAGGCCCACACCGGCAGAAGCCGCAATGGTAATCAGAAAAATCACGGGGATCATCGCGTCAGAAGTTGCGTTGAAGGCCGTAGCCAGAACCGCAGCACTTGCCATCAGCGAAGCCACTGACAGGTCGAGCCCTCGAACAAGGATAACGAATGCTTGTCCGAGCACGACCAGCGCCAAAGGCGCAGCTTGCGTCAAAATATCCTGAACATTATTAACAGAGAGGAAAGAGGGTTGCAGAAGAGTCGCAGTACCAACCAATAGCATTAGCGACAATGGCACAATGAACCGTCCAAGCTGCTTAACTGTTTTCGAGGTACCCTCGGATAGATTTGCGGCAACTTCACTCACAGTTTTTTCCCTTTATGCACATAAACTGAGACCGCAATAATGATAATGACTCCCTGAATGACCCATTGAACAAATGTCGATATATTCATGTAATTTAACAAGTTGCTCAGTAAAGAAATCAAAATGACGCCTAACAGCACACCCAGGATATTTCCTTTCCCCCCGCCTAGAATCAGTCCTCCAAGAATCACCGGAGTAATTGAAGCCAGAGTTATCGGGTCACCTATACGCGGATCCCCAACTCCGGTCCGGCTCACAAAGTAAACACCCGCAAGCGCCGCAAAAAAACCACTCGCTGAATACGCCAACAAGATAACCCGGTTTGACTGGATGCCGCTCAGGCGTGCTGCTTCGGGACTTCCACCTACCGCATAAAAAGCACGCCCGGTTTGAAAATAGCGCAAGAATAACCATATCAGGGCAAAACACGAAAGCATCACCAAACCAGAAATTGGCACATTCCAGATTCGACCATAAGCGAATTCCTCAAACCAATAGGGCACACCACCAGTTGGCTGCAGTGTATAGATAAGGACTGAGCCATTAAGGATTGAAGCCGTACCCAAGGTTACGATCAACGGATGCACGCCCGTTTTCATGGCTATATATCCATTACAGAATCCGATCATGGCACCAAACAATAGCGTGCCAAAAATCATGGGGATCATAAGTCCCGGATGCAGGTCAACTACTGCCGCCATGAAAATAGTCGATGCAGTCACTACCGCTCCGATTGATAGATCAATGCCTCCTACAATAACAACCATGGCCTGCCCAATGCTGGCAAAGCCCAGTCCGGAAGACTGTTCCAGCACATTCATGAAATTGCGCATTGTTCCGAAGCGATCGCTCAGAACAAAACCTGAAATGACCACGATAGACAAAAGTAATATCACGATGATCAAGGAAGGGTCCAGTTGCAAACGCCGGACCAGGTATCTTGATTTTGAATACGTCATTTGATCAATGCCTGGCAATATCAAGTGCCAGGCTTTCTCTCTTGGCGATAGCGTATTTCATGATTGCTTCTTCAATAATCTGGGAACCTTCTACTTCACCAGTAATAAGTCCATCCCGCATTACTAAAACGCGAGTACAGAGTCCAACGATTTCTGCAAGTTCAGACGAGATCAGCAGGATGCCTAAACCATCGTTTGCCAGTTGGCGGATAATTTCGTAGATTTCGACTTTGGCACCAACATCAATACCTCGCGTTGGTTCATCAAGAATCAACACTCTTCGACATGCTCGCGTCCAACGCCCAAACAGTACTTTCTGTTGATTGCCACCTGAAAGCTTGCTCACATCACTTTCAGGGCCGGGTACTGCAATTCGAAAGCGATCAATTTCATCTTTGGCAACCTGAATTTCATGTGCCCGATCAAGGCCTGTAGCCGTCGTGAACTCTTGTAAGGCAGGAGCCGAGATATTAGCTGATGTATCAAGCAACATCATCAGGCCTTCTCCCTTGCGATCTTCAGTCAAAAACCCGAGCCCACGATTAATCGACTCGCGTGGTGAGGGTGTGTTAAAGTCCTCGGAGCCTAGAGTTACAGTACCCGAGGACCTTGGCATTGAGCCAAACACAGCATGTGCCACTTCAGAGCGCCCAGCTCCTACCAATCCGGCAATCCCTAGGATTTCACCGGCATACAGATCGAACGAGACATCCTTGACCTTGGGTGGAGCGCATAAATTGCGGACAGTTAAAACAGGGCGGCTTGCCTCCAGGGAAGGTATTCGTTTGGGCGGAAATATATCCTTCAACTCGCGCCCCACCATCATCCCAACCAGTTGATCGCGATCCAGTTCTTCGATATTGCGGGTACCAATGAGTTGACCATCCTTGAGTACAGTCACCCGATCGGCAATCGAAAATATCTCCTCCAGCCGATGCGAAATATAAATGATACATACCCCCTCATCTCGCAACAGCTTAACTCGCTCGAACAGAAGTTCGGCCTCACGGCCTGAAATGACTGCGGTTGGCTCATCAAGCACCAGCAATTTTGTCTGCCCGACAAGCGCCTTGGCGATTTCCACCATCTGCTGGTCTGCAACACTGAGGCTTTTAAGCAGTGCTTGTACGTCTATATGATGGCCTAATCGATCAAGGGTCTCATCAGCCCGTTCATACATGGCCTTGTAGTCAATAGTTCCAAAACGCGTAAGTGGAGCCTCCCCAATGAATATGTTTTCAGCCACCGATAATTCGTGAAACAGTACAAGCTCCTGGTAAATAATATGTATGCCCGCATCCCTGGCTTCCTTTGGAGAACTCCACTTGCGCTTCTGTCCGTCGAAATAGATCGTACCCTCATCAGGGATATATGCACCTGAGATAGTCTTTATCAGCGTCGACTTGCCTGCCCCGTTCTCGCCAAGCAATGCGTGAACTTCACCAGATACAGATTCAAAGCTGACTTTATCCAGTGATTTGACACCGGGGAAGATCTTGCTAATGCCATCAAGCCTGATCATTGTGTGCCCGTTTGATTTCAAAGGCCGATAAAAGCGCCAACTTATATGGATTGGGTCTTTTTACTGAATTCTTGCGACTACTCTTTACCTCTGTGCCACTTTGAAAGGCGCAAACGATTTAATGGTTCAGAGTTCTCCATGAAACTCACGAAACCGGCCAAAAATAGTTGGCAAGGCAAAAAAAGAGCATAAACTGCGGAGGAGGCCTTCCGCAGTTTATGCCCGAACACCAACAAAAGAAACAAACGACTGCTTTGCCGCTCTTCAATCAGTTCGGCAGTTCAACCGAGAAGCTGGCTGGATCATAGTTCGGGATTCCACTACCCATGATTAATTCACCTGGCCGGTCCATCGCCACATAATCGGGCAATAGAACATCTGCAGATATCGAACGCGTTTCATGCCCGGGGGAGATCACCACCTGGAAATTCACATCCAGCCGTTGCGGTACAGGAGTACCTTCTAGAACATCTACCGAAAGGTGCACGGCAGCAGCGCCAATTGAAGGTGTATAATCAATTCCGGCGAATGGAAATCCGTTTTCATGAGCAAGTTGATACATGCCATTCAAGTCTCCTCCAGTATGGGGAGGGATGTCAGCACCCATAACCCCCGCTCCAATAAATGCTTCAACAGAACCTGAACCCTGAAGTCCAGAATCCGCCCAGACCCCATCAATATTGCTGGCACCCTCTCTTTGAATGATTGCCGCCATGATTTGCCGGCCATTCGCAGGACTCCACCCAGTATATTGTGTGTCAATAATCTCAATTCCGGGAAACTGAGCAAATACTTCCTTGGCAGCCTGCAATCGCATCTCTGCAGGACTGGCACCCGCAAGACCCGGCAACAAGACAATGCGACCCTTGCCATTAAGTGTCTCGGCCATCCAGGTGGCACTCATTCGGGCCAATGCAGTATCGGATGCAGTAACAAAACTGACAAAACTGCTGTCGCTTTCTACACGACGAGCCACAGTAACTACTGGCACGCCACGGCGCATCGTGCGGCCCAGAATCGGATCCAGTGCATCAGCCGTAGCTGGATTGACCAGCAGTAAGTCAATTCCCTGCTCTAGCAAATCCTGAATATCGGAAATTTGCTTGGTCGGGTCGCCGTTCGCATCGGTAACAATGAACCGGCCTATTCTGTCCAAGTTCTCTGATACACCGTATTGAACAGAGTGATAGAACGTACCCAGCCAGCCATCGCCCTGAGAAGCGTTTGAAAAGCCAATTGTGAATGGGCCATCGCCAGCATAGCTGGACGTGTCGATGACTCTATTGAAATTCGGGTTCCACAGGAAAGTTCGTGGAAGTCCATCATAGCCATCAGCTATGGCCATTGCCGGAGCGACTCCAATGACTGCTCCAAGCAGCAAAGTTCTGAAAAATTGTTTAATCATCATAAATTCTCCTATTTGTTTTGGCATGAAAAAATCTTGTTTTATATTTCGGTGTTCAGCCAACAGCACCCTCAGCATTAACGAGATCGACATTTGACGTATTGCGACCTTGATGTTGTTCGGCTTCAAATCCAGCGGCATAGTCATTTAGCACTGCCTGAGGTGCGGTTGGAACTGGAGGAAAATCCCACCATCCCACAACATTCGCTGCAGCAATGTTGACATCCCTTGTGATTGGAACTTCCACGAGTGCCGGGGCCCCGCTGGCCAATGCCGCCTTGATGGATGTGCCAATTTCATCAACGCTCTGAACCTGGGTTGCGTAATCCAGGCCAAAAGATTTAGCCAATGCCGGAAATTGCACTGAATAGGGCTCATTAGTGTCTCCCGGCAAAGAGAACTCTGACATGATGTTTCGGCCCATGAGTGCGTCCTGTCCATCTCGAATAGAGATATAGCCTGCGTTATTCAGTATTAAAAATACGACTGCAATGTCATAGGCAACGCAGGTTGCAAGTTCTTGTACGCACATCATGAAATCGCCATCCCCAATAATGCACACTACTGGAGATTCAGGTTTGGCAAGCTTGGCTGCAATGGCTGCAGGTAATGCAAATCCCATGGGCGAATAACTGCCCGGAGTGATATGAGTACGTGGCTCGTAAACCGGAAAATCCTGCTTGGTAGAGCTCTGAGGATGGCCCGACCCCACGGTTACAATTCCGTTGCGGGGCAAAACCTTGCGCAATTCCCGCAGTGTGGTCAACATCGTAGTCGGGATCTTGTGATGCGATCGTCGCGGTTCCATGAGTTGATTCCATTCAGCCCAGAGTTTGGCCAAACGGTCGTGTTGGAGCATGCGTCGCTGATAGGACTTTTGCGCCTGGCCGTCTGAAATTCCGGCATCAATATCCTCCAATACAAGAGCAATATCGGCAACAATGCCTACTTCCACCGGATAATTCTTGCCAATTTCGCGCGGATCAATATCCACGTGAATCAACTTGCTCTCAGGAATAGAGAAACTTACTCCTCTCCGCCAGGATGAAGATGACCAATCAGTGAATTTGCAGCCCAGAGACATCACCACATCGGCTTCTTTTGCCATGGTATTGCCAGTCAAGCTGCCCGGCCAGCCAACGGTTCCGGCATTCATTGGATGATCTTCAGGCAAACAGCCCTTGCCATTCCAGGTAAATACGACTGGAATGCCCAGTCGTTCAACCACCCTCCTTAATTGAGCACTGGCATTTGAGGTAATCGCTCCACCTCCGGCCACTATACATGGACGCTCGGCTTCCAATAGAAGCTGGATGGCTTGCTCAATTGCCAGGCTATCCGCCCGCTGGCGGCCAGTTGGCATACGCCTGGACAATTCTTGATACTCAATGTCCGTTTCTGCCGATTGAACATCAAGGGGAATGTTGACATGCACGGGTCCAGGACGACCGGTCATCATCGAATTGAAGGCGCGATGTAAAATAAATGGCGCACTATCTGCGGTTATCATGTCAAAATTGCGCTTGGTGACATGTTCCGTGACTTTGGTGAAGTCTGGCGTATTTTCACGGTCAAGCTCCTGCATTACGCCATGACCACGCATATGAGTTGAAGCCGCCCCCGTGATCAACAGCAGGGATATCGAATCACAGTAGGCATTGGCCAATGCCATAATCGTGTTCGCTGCACCTGGGCCGATGGAGGTGCAACTTGCAAGTGGATGACCAGTTACCCGAAAGTGCGCATCTGCAATATGAACAGCCGCTTGTTCGTGCATTACCTGAACGATCGGAATATCCGAACCGGGATCGTTAAATCCATCAATTAGATTCCAATTGCCATGCCCGGGGATTCCCGTGACATAGGGGATGCCGTATGCCTTGAGGGCGCGTCCGATAAGGTGACCGACAGTTTTCATATTCAGTTGCCTCTAAAATAACCAATGGTTAAGGAATTCTCATGTTCGTTTCACATCGAGCTTCATTTACTCAGCTTTTAACCATCTGAAACTGGTCTTGTTGTTGAGCGTGCTACCAAGCTGGTAGGGAAAATGTAGTTCTTTGGCTGGCAGACAGAGCCCTTTGTGACCTCTTCGGAAATAAGTTTTGCTGCCATACTGCCAATTTTCCCTATTGGTTGGCGTATTGTTGTCAGCGAAATCATTCCCCAACCAGCCATTGGAATGTCATCAACGCCAATCACAGAAATGTCTCTCGGAACACTTAGTCCCATTTTTTGGATTGCTTCCAAAGCTCCGATAGCGATCACATCGTTTGCACAGAACAAAGCCGAAGGGGAAGAAGGAAGCCGTAACAGCTGCAGACAACCCGAATACCCACCTTCGTGTGTAAACTCGGTGTGAAAAAGCAACCGATCATCTCTTTCGATGCCAAAATCTTCCAGAACAGACTCACCACCTTTCAAGCGTCCCATCGTAGTTGACGTGTTTTCCGGACCCATTAAAAACCCGATCCTCCGATGCCCGAGGGAAATCAGATGCCTGAGCGCTTCAGCACCTGCCGAAAAATTGTCGCTCTCCGTTACTGGAACGTTATTCTGCATGTTCGATCTAATCGCCAAAACCGTGGGTTTTTGACGATCTTTCAGAAATTCCACCATAGGCGAGCCAATTGTTGCTGTAGTCACGACCACGCCATCCAATGTGTCAATTAGGCGTCGTAATTTTCGACTTGCCCTGTCGCGAGTGATCTCATCAATTATTAGCACCATGTCGAACCCTAAGTCATCAAGCTCGTCATGGAGCCGGTCCACCAAGTAAGGATAGAAGGAATTGTGTAACGCTTCCACAACTACACCTATGATGCCTCGACGATCAAACGTTGCAGATTGACCAGCGTGAAGCGACCGGCTGGAAATTTTGTAGCCGAGCTTGTCTGCGGCCTCCAATACCTTGACTCGTGTAGTTTTTGAAAGTTGTCCACTTCCTGCAAGGGCACGAGATGCCGTAGATTCGGCAACGCCAGCAATATCGGCTATGTTCTTTAATGTAATTCGTTCTGACAAACCTTCTAGTTCTCCCAACTATCTATTATTTGATATATACCTTGCTCATGTCGTTGGAATCAGTTCCCAGACGAACCATAGGCAACCTGTATCAGAATAGTACTGATGCCACGGATAAATGAACGAATTATTCATAAAAAAAACAAGCTTCTGCGATTAAATGAACTAGGAAAAACTTGACGCAAGTTCACATGGTTAATATCAGAAAATAGCCTCAAAGTTCCCGAACATATCAATTCCAGATTGATATCGCATAAATCAATAATACATGAATTTCTGCAAAATTTGCGGCAATATTTTAATAAATATTATTTAATTTTGATATATTTCCGCAATTTTGCAGAAATTATATTTATAATACTTATGTCTGCTACTTCAAATCTCAGGGTGGGGGATTTGCATAATTGATTATTCATAAAACTTTTTCAATGTCTTATGAAATTAAATGCCGCCTTATCCAAGTGTTTACCCACCATAAGCGTTAACTTGTTTTGATTTTTCTTGCGGCCTGTTGAAATGCCTCTCGGTCTGTCTCCTGGAGCGATCATGCATGAAAGAGGGCTGGGATCTGCTGATGAGCTTTCTGCAGGAGGGCTGGGAAGGCATGGCGGCTCAAGCCGGCGCATTAAAGGGCTTGTGCAGGAACAAGTCTGCCGAGCATCTGCTTCGCGTTCTGCTGCTTCATCTCGGTTGCGGCCATTCCCTGTCGGAAACCGTTGTCCGTGCCCGCCAGAGCGGTCTGGCGGAGCTGTCTCCGGCTGCCTTGATGAAGCACCTAATCAAGGCTGGGCCGTGGCTGCATTCCTTCTGTCAAGCGCTGCTTGCGGAGCAGAGCATGTTCCGGGACCCGCCCGGTGAAGCTCTCGAGATGCGTCTGGCGGATGCCACGACGGTCAGGGAACCCGGCAAGACGGGTTCCCTCTGGAGAATCCACTGCCCGGTTTGCGTTCCGTCCCTCGTCTGTGATCATTTCAGCCTGACGGAGACCGAAGGTGAGGGTACGGGCGACCTCGCGGATCGACAGGCCTCTGGACAACAGGACCTTGATCTGGCATCGTTCATCGCAGGCCAGCTAGCGGCAGCTTTTCGCCTGACTCCATAGTTCTGCTGCCTGAAACATCGAGAGGCGACCCAATCCATGCATCATCAGATGAGACGGTAATCCCCCATGAGGAAAATGGATTGCAACTCCAATTCAGCAAGTCTTGAACAGTTTCCTTGTCAAATTCGAGTGCGGGAATAAAAACAGCATGGATAAAAACATGGGGTAGAGAGGCATAGAGAATCAGATACTCATCGTTAGCCTCATCATCCAGGAAATATGGAATATCCTTTTGCAAAACCCACTCTTCACATTGCCTAGAATCTTCTGGTTCCTCAACAAGAAGTATAATTTTTTCGGGGCTGTAGATACCCATCTATACAACCATTTCATTTATTCTGATTTACTTCTCATGCATTATCTGTTCTGCGTTCATGACAGCGGCATATTTTCACAAATCTCCTGTTTTTTGGGATCCAATTGTCTTAACGCCTGCCTGTTCTGTCCGTGGACTGACGGTTCATTGCACCACAGCCATCGCAGTTCCCTGATCACATCCACTGTGCCTTGGGGAAGTCCGGCAATTTCAGCCACTATGGAATCAATTTCGATCCTGGTCTTGTCTGCATGGGCCTGGCAGGCGGGCAGTAGTTCGCATCCAGCCAGTTCATCGAATCTTGATGCGGCATAATCCAAACTAGCGTCGTCAAGCTGATCTAGGCCAGCGCAGGGCATCTGTCGCAACGCCCCGATTTGCGTTCTGGATCTTCCTGAATGTGTCCGCTGTCCGCGCGTCCAGTGTACGATCATGCCCAGCGATGAGTTTGCCCAAAGGGCAAAGGCCTTGCAGACACGCAGGTCATCATGCTGCAATGCGGCCCATGCACTCCCGCCCATAACCTCATGCCTGGTCATCGCAGCCAGCAGAGACTGGGATGTCCAGCGCATGTTGCGGGCATAGAACAGCCTTCCCTGCCTTGACCGCATTTCATCACAGCCATCGTTGACCGGCACTCCCTTATGCGTTGGCGATACGACAAGATGGCGCTGCGATTGTGCATCTGCGGTCCACAGCGACCTGTCGCTGCCAACCGCATCCGTCTCGCCTGCAACAGGGAACATCTCGAATGCACCTATTTCAGAGTTACCGCTAACATGCCCAATGAGATGGTGAGTGGGGCCAACCTGAAACAGTTCCTCAATGGTCGTCATTTGACATTCAAGGACCAGGGATGTGTTGAGGAACTCCAGTCGTCCATGAGACAGATTCACGGCAGCATTTGCCAAATCGGAGTGCACCGTGCCCAGCATTCCCCAGGGCTCTCCGTCTCCGCGGGACGCAAAATTGCAGACAACGCCAATCTCCTCTGCCGCAATCATGATCGGTCGGCTT
>JAPOSW010000098.1 GCA_026709505.1 Gammaproteobacteria bacterium
CGAATCAGCAAGAAATTTTTTAAAAAAGTTGTTGGCTAGTTAAGTATATCGTTCCCAAAAAATGACTTGTTGCCATGTCAGAATGTCTGAAATGAACCACCCACGCTCGACGAATGAATGCGCCTGACTTTCGAAGCTTGATCACGATCAGCACATTCTGCAAACCAATATCCTCGAAGATCAGCATGCCCAGAATTACGGCTCGCCGAATAGCAAGAACTCTCGAAACACCCATGCCTCGCTCCTGCAGCCAATGGTCAAGATTAATCCTGATCATGGCCGGCATCCTCATGCTGAGTGCATGTACAACCCAGAAACCTCCACCATCCGGCCTGGGGGACTCCGTCGACTGGAACGAAGTGCCAAGCTGGAGCAATGACCGACACGCCGATTCATGGCCGGCATTGATGAATAATTGCCGAGTTCTCTCCAACCAGCCAGTCTGGGCCCGAATTTGCAGAGCGGCTCAAGCACTTGACAACCCGGATCACAAGCAGGCCAGGGAGTTTTATGAAACCTGGTTTCTTCCGCATGTCGTGCATGGCGCAGATGGCAAATCCACAGGACTCATCACTGGCTACTACGAACCTTTGCTATTTGGCAGCACAGAACCCGATGAAGATTATCGATATCCCATCTACAGACGTCCCGAAAACCTGCTCAAAATCGATCTTTCCGATGTTTACCCAGAACTCAAAGGCAAGCGCATAAGAGGCCGTGTCGAAGGAGGTCGAGTGGTCTCATACTTCACCCGCCAGCAAATCGATTCAGAACAGAACCCGCTTGAGGGCCTGGAACTGCTCTGGCTGAATGACCGTGACGATGTGTTTTTTCTGCACATTCAGGGTTCAGGGCGCATAAGACTGACCGATGGTCGCACTGTGGGTGCAGGCTATGCTGATCAAAACGGACATCCCTATGTAGCAATTGGCAGAATATTGATTGAGCGGAGAGAGCTCAAACGCGAAGAAGTCACCTTGTTCACGATACGGGAATGGCTACGCGACAACCCTGGGCAAGCCCGTGCATTGCTCAACGAAAATCCAAGTTACGTGTTTTTCGAAATCAGGGAAAATGCTGAAGAGGGGCCAATCGGCTCAATGACTGCGCCGCTTACCCCTGAACGAAGCATTGCGATTGATCCCTCGGTCATCCCGCTAGGCACGCCAATTTGGCTGCAGACCAGCCTCCCCGACAATCCCGAAAAGCCCTTCAATCGTCTCTACATTGCCCAGGATACGGGAGGAGCAATCAAGGGGCCATTGCGCGCAGATATATTCTGGGGCAATGGCGATAGAGCAGAAAGAATGGCTGGACTCATGAAACAGCAAGGCAAACTCATCGCTTTATTGCCCAAAACTGCCTTGGTTGAGGAGTGACCTCAGGTTCACGTGCTCAGGTGTTGGACAGCAATGATTGTGGATCAAGCTTTCGAATCAGCCAAACCGTTCCTTCATCGCACTTCCAATCAGTTCATAGCGCCAGCCCTTCATGAGTTTTGACCGGGCTTGCCCTCGAAGAAGCAGCTCCACGTCCTTGCGACTGCCCAAAAGGCCGTCACTGATTCCATGCTCCCTGGCAACAGAATTCACCATTTTCCTGGCCTCTTTCACATCCTTTTTGAATTTCTGGTCAAACTGTGCTGTCGAGGCATGATCCCGTTTTCTGGAATTGCCCCCATGCTTCCTGACCATCTCAATCAGCACCTGACCGCGCTTCTTGATAGTGCCTTTCCCCAGTGAGGGAACGTGCCACAGTTGATTGATGTTTTTGGGACGACGAAAGCACAGATCAACCACTGCCTGATTGGACAAAACCCAGCCTCTGGGCCGGTCCCATTTTTGCGCAAGACGTTCTCGCCAGACTACCAGCTCGCGGGCAAGATTCTTCGCGCTATCGGGCACCTCCAGATTGCTGAATTGATGCCACACATCCTCCGGCTTAATTGTCTGGACAGATTGTTGGACAACGTCCTTGCACTCCTGCCTAAACCATTCGGCCTTTCCGGATTGCTCCATCTTCGATTCAAGAATGTTGTGAATTTGATCCAGGTAAATCACGTCATTCTTTGCATAATCCATTTGTCTTGATGTCAATGGACGTTGACTCCAATCACTCCTGGTCTGATCTTTAGCGATCACAACGCCACAAAGATCATTGACGATGCTGGAATAGCCAACCGACATACTGTAGCCACAAAAAGCCGCGGCAATCTGGGTATCAAACAAGCCATTGAATATGAAATCCCCCCGTCTCGCCAACGCCTCCAGATCCTGATAGCAGGCATGCATGATCAAGGTTGTTGCCGGGTTCTCAAACAGCCTGCCAAGCACACTGAGGTTTTTTACACTCAATGTATCAATGCCTACCGTACCGAAACTTGAATGCGCCTGAATCAGACATAGAATCGGATAGTAGGTCTGATAACGCATGAATTCGGTATCGATGGCTACCCAGTCGCATCCCTGCCAATCATTGACAAGGCTCCGAAGGCGGTTTTCTTTATCAATCAGTTCCATAACGCCCTCTTGGCTCAATTACTCTGCATTATGATCATCATGATATCGTGATGTCATGGATTTTCGAGCCATCACGCTGATTGATGCACCCGCTTTCTCCATGCCTTCGAAATCGATAAATTCCGATCAAAGCCCTCTTCACATTATGCCGCCCTGCGTCCCCTGCACGAGGGATAGTTCACGCACCCTAGGAACGGGCCATACCTTCCATGGCGCTCGACCAGCCATCCGTCCATGCATGTCGGGCAAGTTGGAAATTTCGCCCCGCAATCGCATTGACAAACTTCAGGTGAATGCCTGTTCCGGAGCGGCAATCCAACACCGCATGCAGGACATGCTGGCAGGCTTGCACCGCAGTTCTTGCGATGCTCGCATGAATACCGGGACTTGTTATCCAGCAACATGTGTCCGCCGCACCTTGAGCAGGGATACCTATGGCATCTGGCCTGCCCCAGTTCCGCGATTTCCGTTACGCCATATTCACTATCTTCAAGCAGTTCGTTCACAAAAACAGACGGCCGATCTTCCCGGGCGATGATAGTGACCGACTTACGGGCCCGGGTGAGTGCCACATAGAACACGCGGCGCTCTTCGGCATGCTCGCATGACTCCGACTCAGGAAGAACAAGGTCAAGTAATGGATCGTCGAGAATTTCCGACGGCAAACCCAGACGCCCGCTGTTGGCATCGAGTATGACGACATGATCCGCCTCAAGGCCCTTTGAGGCATGGATAGTCTTGAAGGATAGAGACAGACTTGCATAACTCTTGGATAAGCGTGATAGCTCGACTGGGCGCTGCCAGTTGTAACGTCCAACCAGAAGCACTGTCGTTCTCTCTCCATTTGACCGCTTTGGAATTTGACTCAGGGCCTTTTCGAGAGAACAACCTCTCCGGTCTTTTCTGCTCCAGAGAATCTGGATTGCCGGTGTACTGGAAGTATCTGCCGGAATTACCTCCTTTTTGATCTGGAAAGGATTCTTCAGGATGAACCGGCGAGCAGGATATGCGATATTGTCCACACTGCGAAAGGTGCGTCCGAGATCCACGGTCTGGTGAATACCTTCCCGTTTTCCGAAAGTGCTGCCGAAGGCATGTCCAAAATCACGCATCAGGTGAATATCGGAACCTGAGAACCGGTAAATCGACTGCCAATCGTCGCCCACAGCAAAGATTCGGCAATCCGGATTCTGATTTCTGAGCGCAATGAGAAGATCGGCACGTCCTCTCGATATGTCCTGGAACTCGTCCACTAGCAGGTGCCGGTATGGGCTCTGGTAGCGGTTCGTCCTGACATAGTCCGTGGCCCGGGAAATCATGTCATCGAAATCGATGTGTCTCCCAAGCCGCTTCTGGTACGCTTCGTAAACGTGCTCGAATATTTCCAGAAAAGCCAGACTGCGGCTCCTGTCCCTTGTACCTTTTGCCTTGCCATGGCATTTTTCAAGGGTCGCTCCTGATCCCTTGAAGTGCCGAAGGAATGTGCCAAGGGTTCCAGTAAAGTCGTCGAACTGCCCCATGTTTTTAAGCCGAGAGAGGATTTCCTGCGTCGACATGGGATTCAGGGGCACGTATGGAGACAGCTTTTCCTCCAGGGAATGTAGAAGTTTACCCTCAGATTTCTCGTAGCTGAAGGTCTCTACCAGCTTTGTGCCATGCCGGGCATGTACTGCCCGCTTCCATGTCATTTCCTCCAGATATTTCGCCCGGTCGACATAGGGAGCCGTTGTCAGGTACTCGTTTCCGTTCAAGTCCTTCACTCGCCTCACGCCGAAATGTTCAATGTAGATACCGCTTTCCATCAGCCGGAAATCCGGCGTGTAGTCCTTCCTGCCATTGGCAGGCAGTTCATGCTCATAGACTGGCTCGTACTCGTAGGCAATGCCGTTCATGCACAGCCAGTTGGCAATCTGCAGTTCCTCGAAACTTCGGACCTGTTCCCCCTGAAGGGTTCTCAATTCATGATTCTCGACATAGCTGAAATATTCGTGTGGGGTCTCGAAATCCCACTTGCTCCTGTCGGGCACAAGGAATTCGCTGAACCAGCGCAGTATCAGGAAGGCGATCTTTCTGTTACGGCTTGCCAGATCGAGCACGATCTCCTTGAGAAGAACCTTGAATGTCTTGTCATCGGTGGCATGCGCAGCAAGCGGAGGTTTTCTTCCCTCGGCCTGGGCGATTATGTCATAGGCCAGCTTGTGAAACGTCATCGCCGCAACCTTGGAATTGCAACGCTGCCGTATGCGCTCCGACATCTCTTCCGCCGCATTGCTCGCGAATGCCATCAGCAGAATCTCTTCCGGCTTTCGGATGCCTCGGCTGATCAGGTATACGGCCTTGGCCGTGATCACGCTGGTCTTCCCGGATCCAGCACCTGCCAGTACAAGCGTGGCATCCTCGTCGCAAATCACGGCCTGCCTCTGTTCCTGAGTCAAGGGATTTTGTTCAATGATTCTGAAGAAGTCAGCCATTTCCGATATTTCTCTATCCATGAAACACTCAATGGCCTTGTCTCGAAAGCCATACGGTGATTGATGAAATTCGCTGGCCTTCTTGAAGGGCTCCAGCATCTCCGGGGGCAATGCGGCGTCTGGCAAATCTTCAGGCAGGATCCGAAAGATCTCCTCGGCCTTCTGCCAGAACGGCTCTACGAGACAGGCCGCCGGGAAATTTCTCGGCGATTCGAGTCTGTCGACAACAGCTGCAAGCGACTCAATGGAATCCAGATGAGGTCCAATCTCACGCCGCCACATCTCCTGCCATGCCTCGTTCAGCGCATGAACGAATGACTCCGCCTTGCCCTTTGCCAGACAGGAAAATACTATCCTGGCCTGACCGATAAGCGGGATTTCAATCACGCCTCTTCGAAAGGTTTTGACGCAGACACTTGACAGTCCGGAAATTTCCGACAATGGAATGGTTCTTGGGCGAAGCCCGAGAACCACCAGCCCCTCGCTGGCAAGTCCCAGCCCAACCCTGGCATCTCCCGCAAGGAAACAGAAAATTCTGGAGACCAGTCCACGTTTCGCCTTCATGATCCGAACAACAGGCTGAAAAAATGGAGGAAGCCATTCTTTAGTCGATTCTGCAAAACTCAATTCCGTTTGAACAAGAAACCCTGTAAAACTTTAGCTAGCCTGTACACAAACCGATCAATATCCAGACATGGGATAGTTTGCCATGTGTCTTTCCGATGTAGTGGAACGCTTTTCGCCTTGAACGCAAAGCCCGCTTGGCCTGTTGCCCCATCAAGGTTTGAAGCACCGCCCAAAGTGACCGGTGGAAGGGGGTACATTCCAATTCGGGCAATTTATCCAATCATGGGCAACCGGCAATTGAACCCAGTTTATTTTGGCTCTACTTCCTCCTTGCCACCCCTGAGATAATGATATAGCAATAATTGATCAAAATCAGTTAGACCCTTGCAAAGCCATGCGAAATGCATGTCGATAACCTCTCTTAACCATAAATCAGGCTAAATCTTGTTGGGTTATGTTTCGTTATGCAACTCAATCAGTCCGCGGATTAGCTTGGCTTGGCCTTTTTCAAGAGTAATCTTCATGTTCATATCTTAGTTAAAAAGCGGACTTGGAACTGTCAGCAAAAGTGGTTTCATTTACTACCTCATGTTTTTTTGATGTTTTCCCGGCATCGTGCATCGATGTCTTTCGTTTTCAGGAAACAGTTTCCAGTCGGTCAACTTGCGAAATTCGGGATTCCTTTTTATCAGCCTCGACTGTTCCGAAAGCTGGGCAAGCACTTATTTATGACCTGCCTAGCAATTTATCGCAAGCAATCTTTTCGGGACATGTTTTCATGCAAAGTAACCAGCCATGATTCGAGACAATTAGTTTCATGGTTCCATGGCAATTTAGACAATCTTGCAGTTCAGTGAACTTGCATTTGATGGTAATGGTATCATTGCTACTCTCATCAATCTGCTGAATGAAGTACATGATATCCCTATTTCTGAACATGTGCCTGTTCCGGGCGAAGCCCGAGGACCTGCCTGTCTCAAAAAACCTGCTGATGCACTGCATAGCGGCCGCGACCGTCGCATTCATGATACGCAACATCATGCTGACGGACAGCGGTGGCGCAGTGGCCTACGCGCTGATCCAAGGCGCCATGCTTGGAATAAGCCTGTACCTGTTTCTCAAGGTCTACAAAAAAACCGAACGCTGGCTCCAGGCCGCATCCGCACTCTATGGCTGCTCGGCCTTCATGGTCGCAATTGCACTGCCGATTCTGGCCTTTGCAGGTCCGGACGTCATTTTTGATTCCACGTTGGATTTAACCAAAATTCTCGTCGTCATCACCAGCTTCTGGTACTTCATCATTACTGTTTTCATCCTCAAGGAAACGCTGGAAATCGGGAAATTTGCCGGTTTCGGGATGGCCATCCTCCTGGAAGTCATGATTGGCATTGCGATGGCTGTAATGACCGGTCTTATGGGAACCCCCGTAAATTGAAAATCTTCATCGCAGGGATATGCGGCACCTTCATGGCCGGCATTGCCCAGATCGCCGAACAACTCGGAGTTCAGGTAACCGGATGCGATGACAATGTCTATCCGCCGATGTCCACGCGTCTTGCCGATGCGGGAATCGCGGTCAAAAAGGGGTATAGCCCCGACTGCCTGGATACAGACATAGACTTGGCTGTCATCGGCAACGTACTCTCCAGAGGGAATCCGCTGGTCGAGTCAATCCTCGAAAGAGGGCTTGCCTACACCTCCGGAGCACAGTGGCTGCACGATCATGTACTGACACGCCGAAATGTGATTGCCGTCGCCGGAACACACGGGAAAACCACCACCGCATCCATGATCGCATGGATACTCTCCCAAGCCAATATGGATCCGGGCTATCTCATTGGCGGACAACCGGGAAACTTCGCAAAAACGGCAGAGCTGGGTTCCTCGGAGTGGTTCGTGATTGAGGCGGATGAATATGACTGCGCATTTTTCGACAAGCGCTCTAAATTCGTCCACTACCATCCGCATGTCGCAGTGCTCAACAATCTCGAGTTTGACCATGGGGATATTTACGACAGTGTCAAGGATATTAAAAAACAGTTCCATCATCTCTTGCGAATTGTTCCACCCAATGGAGTGGTGGTTGCCAACCGGGACGACCGCAATGTTCTGGATGTGCTGGACAGGGGTTGCTGGAGCCCGGTAGAATTCACCTCATTGCGTCAACATCAGGCCGACTGGCATGCAAAAGTGCTGAACCGCGATCATTCCCGGTTTGATATTTACTGCAAACGACAGAAGGTCGGCTCCGTGAACTGGCAATGCATAGGGGCGCATAACCTGCGAAATGCGCTGTCTGCGATTGCGGCTTGCCATGCCGCTGGGGTAGCAACCGATACAGCATGCACGGCTCTGGAAGATTACATTCCTGCGAAACGACGGCTTGAATGCCTCAGCAAAACCAAGACCCTTTGCCTTTACGAAGACTTTGCCCACCACCCTACGGCAATTCGAGTGACCCTGGAGGCCTTGCGAAGCAAGCACCCTGACTCCAGAGTCATAGCGATCATCGATCCCGGTTCAAACACCATGTCTTGCGGAATGCATGGCGATGCCCTGGGTCGATCCCTCAAGGGTGCTGATCAGGCGATATTCTATGTATCCCGGGATCTCGCCTGGAATCCAAATGCAATGAAAACCAAGACCCCGACCCTAACCTGTCGGAATCATGAACAGGTTCTAGAGGCATTGCAATTGAATTTGGCAGACAATACCGTTATCATTTGCATGGGCAACCGCAGTTTCGACGGGGTTCCGGCATGGCTTGCACAACAACTCGAACCCTCATGCTGAAACCTGTACCAATCACTCCGACCACTGATCCTGTATGCGATTATGAATGACGCTCCAAAACCTGCAATTCAACCGGTCTTGACCGCCGTTTTTTTTATTTTAGCCATGCTCGCACTGACAGGTCCGGCACATTCTCAGAGCACCCAGCCCGAAGAAGCTTTCATCAAGGATGGACACTATACCGAGCTTGAGCAGGTCCAGCCGGTTCAGACTGGAGACAAGATCGAGGTGCTTGAAGTCTTCTGGTATGAATGCCCGCATTGTTATCGATTGCACCCAGTCATCAGCGAATGGCTGAAGACCAAGCCGGATACCGCTGAATATATTCCCATGCCGGTCTACTTCAATGCGGAGCGCAATGAATTTACGGCACGAGCATTCTATACCTTTGAAGCTCTGGACAAGCTCGATCCACTGCACGGCATGATGTTTCATGCCATTCATGATGAGAGACGCTCTTTCGGCAGCAAGGAAAATCTGGCGGCATGGGCTGAGCAATACGGCGTAAGCGGCGAAGATATCGTCAATACCTTTGACTCTTTTGCAATCGACAGCAAAATCAATTTCTCAAAAGTCATGACGCGTCAGTACGGCATTACCGGTGTCCCGACCATCATCATCGATGGTCGCTACATGACTTCCGTATCCCATGCCGGCAATCATGAAAACCTGGTTGACGTCATCAATTTCCTGATTGAGAAGGCGCGCCAGGTCCGTCTCGAACTCGGCGAGTAGCCGCTTGTCGAAAAGCCGGACTGGAGTTCTGCAGAGGATCCAGCCCGTAAGCTTGAAAATCCCTCAAAAGCCCAAAATACACGGGCATCGGGGAGCGCGAGGCCTCCATCCCGAAAACACGCTGCACTCCGTCTCGTCTGCAGCCAGCCTGGGCTCGGATGCCATTGAAATCGATGTCTGGGTCTCCAGGGACGACCGGCTGATTGTTCACCATGATGCAAGGCTCTCACCGGCAATTGCTCGAGATGCAGATGGATTATGGGTTGAAGAAGAATTGCCAATCCGTGACTTGAAGGCAATCGACCTATCCGGGTACGACGTTGGGCGGATCAACCCGAACTCGGAATATTTTGCCAGATTCCCCGAGCAGACCCCTTGTGATGGACAAACTATCCCATCGCTCGAGGATGTCGTCAATCTGCTACGGGAAATGGATTCCGACATCGAAATCAATATCGAGCTGAAAAGTGCAGTTGATGACCCATCGTTGATTCCTCCGGTTGAGCGATACATCGAAATCACGGCCAGGGAAATCTTGGATCTCGGCATTGCTGAACGAGTCCTTGTGCAGAGTTTTGACTGGAGATTGCCGCTCGGCATCAAGTCAATGCTAACTGATCTGAGGATTGGCTTGTTGAGCGACCAGGCTAATCGGCATGAGCATTCGGCTGGTGAAAAGCATCCATGCCCAGACTCAACAAACTCGCCAGAGAGCTACGGCAGGCTAAGTGACTTGCCAGGCCTTGTGGCTGATCTGGGCGCCAATGTCTGGTCCCCGAACTTTGCAGACATCGAAGCCGATTTACTTGCAAAAGCGCATCGAGACGGACTTGAAGTTTGCGTCTGGACGGTCAATCGCATCGAACATATGCAAGACATGATGAATTTGGGAGTCGATATCATCACTACTGACTACCCCGACCGCCTGATTGATCTCAGAGCTTGCTGGACAACCCAGATGAACCCTGACTGAAATCAGTTCACAAGGTTAGAGTCCTGATCAGTGCTCTCCGCCTTGTTTGAAGTTGAACACGGCGCCCGCCCGGATTCCCGATGGCCATCGTGAGGTTATGGTTTTCAGCCTGGTATAGAACCGTACACCCTCAGGCCCATGAATTGCATGATCGCCAAAAAGCGATCGTTTCCATCCGCCAAAGCTGTGATAGGCCATCGGAACCGGTATCGGAACGTTCACCCCCACCATGCCGATCTGAATGCGGTTGCAGTAATCTCGTGCCGTATCGCCATCCTTGGTGAAGATCGCGGTTCCATTGCCGAATTCATGTTCATTGACAATCCTGACTGCCTCTTCATAGCTTTCGACCCTGACAATGCACAGGACTGGACCAAAGATCTCCTCTTGATAGATGGACATGTCCGTTTTCACATGGTCAAAAACGGTTGCTCCTACAAAGCATCCTAATTCATGCCCTGTAATCTTCAATCCACGTCCGTCCCGAACCAGGGTTGCCCCCTCCTCTACGCCTTTTTCGATACAGCCCTCGATGCGGTTTTTTGCATCGGGCGTGACCACCGGACCCATTTCAGCCTTCTCGTCAGTGTAGGGACCGACTTTGAGCGCATCGAGTCTGGGCATCAGTTTTTCAAGCAGTGCATCTGCGGGTTCATTGCCCACGGAAACGACTACGGAAATTGCCATGCAGCGCTCGCCGGCCGAACCATAGGCAGCACCCATCACGGCATCTGTCGCCTGCTGCATATCGGCATCAGGCATGACCACCATGTGGTTTTTGGCCCCGCATAGCGCCTGAACACGCTTGTTATGGGCTGTTCCCTGATGGTAGATATACTCGCCAACCGGCGTTGAACCTACAAAGCTAACCGCCTGAACCCGGGCATCAGTCAACAGGGCATCGACTGCCTCCCTGTCCCCATTGATCACGTTCAGCACATTCTCCGGCAAACCGGCTTCCGTCATTAACTCGGCCAGCCGCAGTGGACATGAGGGGTCCCGTTCAGAAGGCTTGAGGACGAATGTGTTGCCACAGGCAATGGCAACCGGAAACATCCACATCGGCACCATTGCAGGAAAGTTGAATGGCGTGATGCCCGCACAGACGCCCAGCGGCTGGCGCATACCCCATGAATCAACGCCATCGGCTACACTAGCCGAGTACTCGCCCTTCAGAAGCTGCGGAATGCCGCAGCAGAATTCAACGACTTCGAGCCCGCGCGTAATTGAACCCTTGGCATCTTCAATCGTTTTGCCGTGCTCGCTCGAGACCAGTACCGCCAATTCGTCCATATGCTTGCGAATCAATTCCCTGAAGTTGTACATCACCTGTACTCGACGACCAGCCGGTGTAGCCGACCAGGCAGGAAAAGCATCCGCAGCGGCCTGGACCGCTCGCTTCACTTCCTGCTCACTGGCCAGCGGAACCTGTTTCATTACCGTGCCAACGGCAGGATCATAGACATCGCCAAAACGCCCGCTTTGTCCTTCAATCTTGCGACCGCCAACATAGTGATGCAGTTTTGCTCGATCAATAGATTCGTGTTTCATGATTCAACCCAATAGAATTGCCAAGATGTTCGCGAAATTATAGACCGGGCACCGCACCTGTTCAATCAACCATTGACGAACTTGCAGTTGCCCGACCTGACTTGCAGGGAGCTGGAAAATTCAAGTATATGATAAGATTAACAGTTCGACGGGAAACATGCTGAACGCCGACTTGCGCACAACCATTCACTCGCACCAGGAAATTCTCTGCAAAGTGCAATGACCGAGTATCTGTTTCAGCTTCCAAAACATGGCGAAGGAACGCTGCAATCCAGAATTCAGGAGATGATCGCCAATCACATTCTGGATGGATATTTTGATGTTTCTCAGCCGCTGCCATCCAGTCGCACACTTGCCAGACAACTGAACGTTGCCCGAAACACGGTTATCTGCGCCTATCAGACACTTGTCGACGATGGATTGCTGATCACTCGGGAGCGAAGCGGTTACTACGTGAATAAAAACGTCCTCAAGGGACGCGTCCAGATTCAACCCTATCAGCAGGTCATCCGACCCGGCAATGTCGAGTGGAACCGAAAACTCGTCTCTTTCCCGGCAGAACTCAGGCAAAACGCCAAACCCGGCGACTGGTACAAATACCCTTATCCGTTTATCTGCGGTCAATACGATCATAGCCTGTTCCCGATTTCCAACTGGCGAATATGTGCAAGGCACGCTGCATCGATTCAGTCGATCCATCAATGGAGCCGGGACCGGATTGACCAGGACAACCAAGAATTGATTGAACAAGTTCGCCAGAAACTGCTCCCTCGACGGGGCATCTGGGCAGAATCCGACGAGTTGCTGATTGTCATGGGTGCCCAGCAAGGGATATTTCTGACCGCGCAGCTGTTGCTGAAACCGGACAAGGTCGTGGGATTCGAAACGCCGGGCTATGTCGATGCAGAAAATGTTTTTTCGATGTTTACCCCTCATGCTGTCCGACTTGAAGTCGATCATCAGGGGATGGTTATCAATGACAAACTATCGACTTGCGATTGTCTCTACACAACTCCATCGCACCATTATCCGACCACCGTCACCATGTCGCTGGAACGTCGTTTCGAGCTGCTGGAAAAAGCCAGCCAGCATGACATCATCCTGATTGAAGACGATTACGAATGGGAATCCAATTTTATTGGCGAGCCGATGCCTGCACTCAAAAGCCTTGATCATGATGGACGTGTCATCTATATCGGCAGCCTGTCCAAAACCCTGGCTCCCGGCATCCGGCTCGGGTATCTGGTAGGGCCCAGCGAGTTCATCCGCCATGCACGCGCCTTGAGACGACTCATGGTTCGTCATCCGCCGAACAACAATCAGGTGATCGTTGCCGAATTCATCAAGCGGGGCTATCATGATGCCCTGATCACACGCTTGAGGAGCGTGCTCAGGGAACGCTGGTCGTTATTGGGCGAGATGCTTGAGTCATGCTTTCCCGGCGGAATCCGAAGATCAGCATTTGGCGGATCATCATTCTGGATCGAGGGTCCCAGCCAGCTGGATGCTGACGAACTGGCGCTGACTGCCAAAAAGCACGGTATTTTGTTTGAACCGGGCAGCGTGTTTTTTCACAGGCAAGACCTGCCAAGGCACTTCTTTCGAATGGGCTTTTCTTCAATCCCTTCCGAGAGCATCCCCGATGGAGTAAGGCGGCTCTCCCAGCTCATGGACAAATGGCTGAACGCCCAGTCAAGCAAATAGCTTCGTGGTTTGGAATTCGATGTCCTGAATGCCAGCGGAAAATTTACAGGCCCAGTTGACATATTCATGGCTTTCTGTGGTAGAACTTTCTCCCGGCAAGTCATAATTCTTTAACAATTTCATGGTTTACTTTCAACATTATGGCTAAATCCACAATACTCATCGTTGAAGATGACGAAGCACTCCGTGAGATGTTGCGGTTTTTGCTCGACCGCAAAGGCTATCGCGCCATGAAAGCCAGGGACACCAAGGAAGCGGATAAATGCATCAAGAAAAAAATTCCGGACCTGATTCTGCTTGACTGGATGCTTCCGGGCGTGGATGGCACCGATTACGCACAAAAGCTGAAGTCTCAGCCGATGACGCTCGATACCTGCATCATCATGATCACCGCCAAAGGCGAGGAGGAAGACAAAATCAAGGGACTGGATCATGGTGCCGATGACTATATCACCAAGCCGTTCTCGACCAATGAACTGCTGGCCAGAATCCGTGCAGGACTTCGCAGAAACCGACCTCAACAAACCGGGGAGCCGATTGTGTGCAAGGATATCGAGATCAATCCGCAAGCGCACACCCTGAAAATCAACGGCCAGCTTGTTGAGATCGGGATCAAGGAATTCGAGCTTCTGTACCTGTTCATGCGAAAGCCGGACAGAGTCTACAATCGCACTCGGTTACTCGATCAAATTTGGGGCAAGGACAGCTATGTCGACGAGCGAACAGTGGACGTCTATATTCGTCGGCTAAGGTCCGTCCTCGAAAAGCACAATCACCACAAACTGATCAAGACTGTAAGAGGCGTTGGATATCGACTTTCAACCACTTGAGTCGCACTTAGCCCGTGATTTTCGATAACCTCCTGACCCTCATCGGCATCGGCGTCATGGCGGGCGGCACATATCTGCTGGGGCGCTATCGCAACATTCAAGCAAACTCCACGCCAGAGCATTCGAATCCGGATTCGTCTCAACGTGAATCACAGCAGGATCGAACGGTGAAGGCTGAAGAGACAGGCGAAACCGCAGACTCACTCGAGGACTTCAGGGACAACGTCTCATGGCTGCCCGATGCCATTACGATCCTCGATCATGACCTGAACCTGATTTGGGGAAACAGCATGGCGGAAACATGGTTCGGATTCTCCAATTCCGAGCATTCCCACAGCGATTTCTCCGAACTGATCAAGTCAGATGAAATCAAGGAATTTATGATGGGGAAAGGCTATCCTGAATCTTTCGAATGTGCCTCTCCAACAGATCCTGAACTCATCCTGAGACTGCGGTTTCTGCCCTACAAAAACCGCCAGTACCTGCTGCAGGCGCGAGACATAACCCAGATCAGGGCACTCGAAAACATACGTCGGGACTTCATCGCAAACGCATCCCATGAATTGCGAACGCCCGTCAGCATACTGTATGGCTATCTGGAAATGATGTCAGAGAAAAAAGGTTCCGGCATTTCCTCAGAGTGGAGGCAAGCCATCAAGCACATGCACAAGCAGACCATTCGGATCAAGCAAATCATCGAGGACTTGAGCATTCTGTCAAGACTTGAGAATCCGGACACCGCAAACCCGCTTGAAGCACTCGACATGGGCGAATTGATTGAATCTGCCTCAAACAATGCAAAGGCACTGAGCGGTGAACGCTCCCACTCGATCTTGACCAAGGTCAATGCCAGCCATGACCTACTGGGAAACCGGTCGGAAATCGAGAGTTTAGTGTCCAATCTGGTCAGCAACGCAATCCACTATACGCCTGCCGAAGGCAAGATCACCATCAAGTGGGATGTCAAGTCGTCGGTGGGAACATTGTCAATTGCAGACACGGGTATTGGCATTGAAAAGCAGGACCTGCCTCGAATTACCGAGCGTTTTTACCGGGTTGACTCAAGCCGCCCCCGAAATACCGGCGGGACAGGTCTTGGACTTGCCATAGTGAATCATATCGTGAACAGAAACAATGCCAAGCTCCGCATCAAGAGCATTCCCAAACAAGGCAGTGTTTTTTCGGTGATTTTTCCGAGATCGCGCATTCAGCCAAGCAACCGGAGTACAGACCTGTTGTTTGGCTAGTCCTTTTTGTCCTGGAGCTGCTTGCAGCAGCTTCCATGCGATTGCTGCATTCCCCCCGCTAGATTGTCTCCTGTACAGCAAGTGATCATCAGTGCAACACAGGACTCTTTGCCTTCCGAGTTTCCGAGCCATGCCTTGATAGGCATTTCTTCATGGGGTCATGGTTCCAATTGCAATATTCACCAGCTTGATGACAAAATCCGCCCGAGACCAAACCGCAAATATAGGTTACTGAATCAATGGCACGGGATCTTCCCAACGATTTTGAACGGGATGGCTACTTTTTTCCTCTTGATGTTCTTGATGAACAAACTACTGCAAGCTGCCGGGATCATGTGCTGGACATCATCAACAGTCCATACGCTCTGAAATTGGGTAATCGCGGTCAACTCAATAACCTGCATGTATTCTCTCCCTATGTCAATGAAGTCATTCGGATGCCGAAAATCCTGAGTGCGGTCGAGCAGATAATAGGACCGGACATCCTGCTGTGGGGAACCAGCGTTTTTCGAAAAGATGCGCGGTCGAACACCTTTGTATCCTGGCACCAGGATCTTACTCGCTGGGGACTCAGCAGTGACCAAGAAGTCTCGGTATGGCTGGCTTTGAGCGAAGTCAACGAAGCGAATGGATGCATGAAATTTCTTCCTCGATCGCATCATCTGGGACAGCTCCCGCATGAAGATATCACCGACTCGGGAAACCTGCTGACCCCGAGGTCAAAAGGCCTCTATAGAAATCAATGATGCCAAAGCGGTGAAGGTTGAACTGCAACCCAGTCAAACCTCACTTCACCATGGCTATCTGCTGTATAGTTCTGGACCAAACCAGACGAATCAACCGCGTTTGGGGATAGTCATGACCTACCTTTCCACATCGGTTTTCCAGACCAAGTCAGCGATAGACTATGCAATGCAGGTCAGGGGCTCGGATAAATACCAGCATTTTAGAAACATCCCGACACCAACCGCGCTGTTTGACGTCAACTGCATGGCCTTTCACAAACAGATGCTCGCGAGTCTGAATGAAGTGCTATACGATGGCTCAGAGAACAGGGAATCAGCAATCGCATAGGATTACATCAAGGCTGGAAAGGCTAACTCTCCTCTCAAGCCATGTGGTAAAGCTACGTCTCGCCTGCTGGAATAGAGCGGGATTTCGTGGATGTCGGCACCCTTGAGGATGGCCGAGTGGCTTGTTAATATCACAACAAGCAATTCAAGTGCTGGCCTGAATTATTGATGGGCATACAAACTGTATTAGGAACGATGCCGAATGCAACGCTGCATAAAACGAAAGTGAAAGCCTGATGCGCTTGCCTGAACCTTCCGCGATCAAATTCGAAATGGAACGTGAGTACTTGACTAATGACACCTGCCCGATGTTCATCAAAAGACATTGCAGATAGGATAATCATTGGTGCTCGACTTTGAAAATGTTCTGGAAGCTTCACGAGAAGCCCATTCATTCCATCAGGGGATACATGATCAAGCCTTAACAAGCACTCATTCTGAACCATTTAGAATCAAGCATAGGCACCGTCAAGGGCAAGTGCCCCACGGCTAGCAATGGCTATTCAAGGAATGGTTTCTTCTGCCTGCACGGTGTTTACAGAATTTCAATCCCAGACTTGCATGCATTCATGGTATCCAGCCCCTGGATTATTTTGCAACTCTGAGAGGATCTGGAAATATTCTAGCATCCCAACCCAAAGGCTCTTTATCGCGAGTCCCAAATGGGAATGGTATATAGGGGCCGGGTGGTGGCGAAGGAAGGTCATCTAAAAAGTCCAGATCTTTCCCTAATGCTCACAAATACCCATCTTTCACTTCTTGATGTTTTTCCATCATACCTGATTGTTTCTTATCACACCCTCCTAAAACCATCTCGAGAATGGAGAAAGCCAGCCATGCCGGCATTTCCAGCAAAGTTAATAGCTCATTAATGGCGCAAGTTTCGGAGTTCGTTTTCGTCGGAAAACAGTCATTCAGCTACCGACAGGCATGGGAACACAGGCCCCATCAGGCATAAGCATAGGTTTTCAACATTTCATGCCCTCCTCCCTAGGGTGTTGCACTTCAGAGTGGAATTGAGGAACGATAGATGATGCTAGGATGACCATTTAGGACTTTGTCAATACCTGCTAAACCTTCACATACTAGCCCATTTCGCGTAGAGAACAACTCGGACAAACGAATCGGTAGTCCGCACAAGTCACTGTTAATCATGTTGATCTGACCGTGCAGTTCGAAAGAGAACGGCGCGAAGAGTTGGAGGTAAGCCGCAACTAATGAATACGGTTCTGACTTGCACTTCGCGCCGCAAGGTCAAGTTTACCTGCTTGCAGTACTTTATTCAATTCTTTTTTCTTCCAGCGCGACATCCCGCGTTGCCGGATAAATACCGGCTAAGCCAAATGATACTCCCGTACAATTCAGCAACTGTCCACTGAAGGAAATTGTTGCCCCGTCCTATAATGGATGTAGGCGAAGTCTGTCCAAATTGTCCAGTCCATGAAAAAAAACCTGAACGCAATCCCAATACCTTGCCAGCGGCATCTGTTTGATATTCCCGATGAGGTGGCTTACCTGAATTGTGCCTTCATGGGACCGCTCATGAAAACGGTCATCCAGGCAGGCGAGGAGGGAATGCATGCAAAAAAGAGGCCATGGACAATCACTTCAAAAGATTTCTTTCCAGACACGGAATATGCTCGAAACCTGTTTTCAAGACTGATCGATGGCGATTCGGAAGGAGTCGCCATTATCCCGTCTGCGAGCTATGGCCTGTCCACTGCTGCGCAGAATATTGAGGTAGCCCAAGGCAAAAAGATTATTGTGCTGGCTGATCAATTTCCATCCAATGTATACGTTTGGAAGGAGAAAGCGAAAGCCAGTGGTGCCCAGCTTGCCTTTGTTGAGCGTCCAGCCGATGATGACTGGACCCGTGCGATACTTGAACATGTCGACGAGCGAACAAAAGTGGTTGCCCTGCCCAACTGCCACTGGACCGATGGCGGCTTGATTGACCTTGAGCAGGTTGGCGAACGCTGTCGTCAAGTCGGAGCATGCCTTGTGCTGGACTTGACTCAGTCTCTTGGCGCCCTTCCGTTTTCCGCCAAAGCGGTGCAACCTGACTATATTGTCTGCGCCGGCTACAAGTTCCTGCTCGGCCCCTATTCTCTGGGATTTCTCTGGGCAGCACCCGGGAACCGTGAAGGAATACCGCTCGAATATAACTGGATCAGCCGGTCCAGTTCCGAGGATTTTGCTGGACTTGTCGACTACAAGGACACCTATCGCGCCGGGGCGCGGCGATTTGATGTCGGCGAGAACTCGAATTTCATTCTCGTGCCAATGATAAACAAGGCACTTGAACAATTGCTTGAATGGGGAGTTGACAATATCTATGCAACCATTGCCAACAAAAATTCAGACATTGCAGAACAGGCCAGTCAACTGGGGCTTAATCCTATTTCCGGTCACCTGAGGGCGCTGCACTTCCTTGGTCTTCGGTTTCCGCAGGGCATACTCCCGGGCAGTATTGCCGCAGATTTGGCGGAACGTGGAGTATTTGTCAGTGTGCGAGGAACATCCATGAGAGTCACGCCTCATGTATATAATACCGATGATGATTTTCAGCGCTTATTCAATGCGCTCGAAATAATTCTGTCCAGGCATGTATAGGATATCATTGGGAGTAAATAAGAAGGCAATGTAAAAAGGCAATGTCGGCTCGGGGATCAATTGACAACAAACATTAGACCTGTAGTGCCCAATGTTGACTCCAAGGACTTTGAAAAAAAACGGCTAAATATGCCTGAAAAACGAAAGGCAAACTCAAATGGCAGCAATATTTACTAAAGAAATGCAGAAAAATTTAGATGCCTACGAAAAAATAAAGAATAAGCTGGAACGCGAGAGCTTCGGCAAAATAGCCCTAATGCATGATGGAAAACTAGACTCGATTTACAACGATAAGGATGATGCCTATCAAATTGGCTGTGATCGTTTTGGTATCGGTCATTTTGCAATCAAAACGATTGGCGAGCGACTCGTATCTCTTGGGATATACACAATGTGTGTCGTGCAATAATGCAATGGCAACATTTTCCCATTTTCCATTCAAGTAAAAAACGAACAAATACTGTTTTTTTGTTTGCGTCACAAATGTGCTGAACAATAAGAGAAAGTATTATCATGCCCTGTTTGATACAGGTTCGCAAATGTCAATGATTTCAGAAAAGATTGTCATGGAAATTGGTTTTAAGCCAATTGGCGATACTGATATCATTTCTGTTAGCAGTCAACCAATTAAAACTGGGGGTTTTATGGTTCGCTTGGATATTCCCATCTCTCAAAATACTGTTCTCCCAGACGGAAAAATGGGCAGTCAGGATAATTTGTTCGGAAAAGAGGTGAATGTTGGAAAACTTCCGTATAACCCAGTTAACCACGACATCTTGACTGGCATGGATTTTATTCGCCTTTTTCATATAACGATGTACGGCAATTCGTTTATTCTAGGTAACTAATATCGAGAAACAAAATAAAATACTCAAAGGACCATAACACTCGCCGAGCATAACTGCCAGTTCAAGTGTTGAAAACGGCCAGGCATTGTGGTTGAAGTATTTGGTTAACCATACCAACCTGAGTTCTTCTCATGTTCAGAATCTTTTCAGGAAAATGACGTTCATCAGTGCACAGGAATCGGTTGAGTGCAGTATCTCCGATGAAGTCACTAGCCAATGTACCAAGCGGGGCAGCTGGGAAGCAACTTGTATTACAATGACAATGCGTCGTTCTTGCTAATTCCAGATTTCATAGTTTTGAGGCATTTGCTTGCTGGTAGACCCATATCACATATTTAACACCTGTAGATTGCATAACCCCTCATATTTTAAGATTCAGTAACCAGTTGCATAAATGGACTGATCGAGAATTAATCTTCCTGGCACCGATTTAGCCAATCCAGCCCAATGCTCATGATTCGAGCCAACCATGATACAGTTCCTGCTTAACGACACCCCCATCTCCTATGAGATGGAACGTCCTGACCTCACTGTGCTTGATTATCTGCGTGAATGCCGGTATCTACGAGGTACCAAGGAGGGCTGCGCCTCGGGTGATTGCGGTGCATGCACTGCGGTGCTTGTTGAGCAGGGAGAGCAAGGCCTGGAATACCGTAACTTCAACAGCTGCATCACATTCCTCGGATCGCTGCACGGCAAGCAATTGATCACGGTAGAACACCTGAAAAGCCATGATCGCCTGCATCCGGTTCAACAAGCGATGGTCGATCAGCACGGTTCTCAATGCGGCTTTTGCACACCCGGGTTTGTAATGTCGCTTTTCTCCTTCTATAAAACTGCTCAGGCTGGCCGGATCACAAGCCATGAAGAGAACATCAAGGAATACCTGAGCGGCAACCTTTGCCGATGCACCGGCTACTTTCCAATTGTTCGAGCCGCTGAGCAGTCGCTGAGCCACCACGAGCCCGATCAATTCGATCAATCTTCAAAGTCAGTATCCGGCATTCTGGCCAAAATAAACGATCAGCCGGGATCGGAACCAGCGCAATTCCATGTCCCGACTAGTGCCCGGGAACTGGCCAAGCTCAAGAATGACTATCCGAAAGCCCGGCTGCTGGCCGGCGGCACTGACCTTGCTTTGGAAGTTACTCAGCAACACAGGGATCTTGATGAAATTATCTATCTCGGGCGAGTTCAAGAGCTGTGCGCCCTTGATAGAGCCGAAACCCGGATTCAAATCGGATCGGCGGTAACACTGGACAGACTGGATATCGAGCTAGGCGATGATTTTCCCGAGCTGAGAACATTGCTCAAACGATTCGGCTCCCGCCAGATTCGAAATGTTGGCACTGTTGGCGGAAACATCGCCAATGCGTCCCCCATCGCCGACATCACGCCGGTACTGATCGCCATGAATGCCACATGCGTTCTTGAAAGCATTAAAGGTCAACGCGAGATACTTCTGGAAGACTATTTTCTCGGATACAAGAAGACCGAGCTCAAGGGCAATGAATTCATCCGTTGCGTGAATGTCCCGGTTCCTGACAAAAACACCCATTTAAAGATCTGCAAGGTCAGCAAACGGGTAGACGACGATATTTCCGCAGTCTGCCTTGTCGCCTTGATCAGTGTTGTTGATGGTGTAGCAACTCATATCCGCATGGCTTTCGGGGGGATGGCCGCGATACCGAAAAGAGCGACTCGCTGCGAGATGGCATTGCTTGATCAGCCTCTTGAAACAAGGGTTGTTGAGCAAGCGAAGGCTGCACTTGATCAGGATTTTCAGCCGATTTCCGATGTGCGGGCTTCTGCAGGATATCGCATCGATGTCGCAAAGAATCTTCTGGACAGGATCTTCCTTGAATTGTCGGAAAACCCGCCCGTCACGAGAATCGATCAGCTATGAATCTTCCGCCATTCCCCCAAGACAGGATTTCGGTGAGCCGAGGCATGGCGCACGACAGTGCAGTCGGCCACGTGAGCGGTGAAGCGCCGTATGTCGATGACTACCTTCCCCGTACCAGACAATCCTATGCCTGCGTTGGCATGAGCCCCGTCGCTCATGGAACTTTGGTTGAGCTGGGCCTTGACGAGGTACGCAACGCCGAAGGCGTGTTGGATGTCATTACCGCTGACGACATCCCGGGAGAACCGGATATCGGTCCTGTGTTTGCGGGCGATCCCTTGTTTGCAGCCGATACCGTTCAATATCTTGGGCAGCCGTTGTTTGCCGTTGCCGCCGACAGCATGAGACAGGCACGAAAGGCTGCATTGAAGGCAAAAGTTCAAATCAAGGAGTCGCCAGCGATTCTTGACCTTGATGCGTCCATTCAGGAAAAGGTACATGTTCGCCCCACCCACACCATGACAAGAGGCGATGCCGATGCCGTACTTGATGCCTCGCTTAACCGTATTCAGGGCTTTATGCGGGTTGGTGGACAAGAGCATTTTTATCTGGAAGGCCAGGTGAGCCTGACTGTTCCGGGAGAAAACGGGTCAATGGATGTCCATTGCTCTACCCAGAACCCGAGTGAAATCCAGAAAATGGTTGCCCAAGTGCTCGGCCTTTCCATGAACCGGGTCAATGTGATCGTCCGCCGCATGGGCGGGGGATTTGGCGGCAAGGAAACTCAAGCTGCGGCGTGGGCCTGCATTGCAGCCATATTCTCAACGCGGACCGGACGGGCTGTCCTGTGCAGATTGAGTCGGCACGACGATATGGTCATGACTGGCAAACGCCATAATTTCAGAAACGATTATGATGTCGGTTTCGATGCCGATGGACGGATTCAGGCCATTTGCTACCAGCTTGCGGGCCAGTGCGGGTATTCACCGGATCTCTCCGACGCCATTGTCGATCGGGCGATGTTCCATTGCGACAATGCCTATTACCTTCCCAACGCCCGGATTGACGGCATTCGCTGCAGGACACATACCGTTTCAAACACTGCTTTTCGCGGATTTGGTGGACCCCAGGGCATGATTGCCATGGAAACCGTAATTGATGAAATCGCGTATCACTGTGGAAAAGACCCGCTGGAGATCAGGAAACTCAATTTCTATGACACCGAAGAGAGGTCTGTTACCCCCTATTACCAAAAAATCGAATACTTCAACATTCCAAAAATAATCGATGAGCTGGAAAAGGAATGCGATTATCAGAATCGCCGCAAGGCAATCCGGGAGTTCAATCAAGACAGCTCCGTGATCAAGAAGGGTCTGTCCCTGACTCCGGTGAAATTCGGAATTTCGTTCACCACTTCATTTTTGAATCAAACGGGCGCCCTCGTTCATCTCTATACTGACGGCAGCATCCATCTTAATCATGGCGGCACTGAAATGGGGCAAGGGCTGATGATTAAAGTCGCCCAGATTGTCTCGGAAATCTTCGCCGTCGATTCGGATAAAGTGGTGATTTCCCCCACCCGGACGGATAAAGTGCCGAATACCCCTCCGACTGCTGCATCGGCAGGAACAGACATGAACGGCATGGCTGCGAGATACGCAGCATTGACGATCCGCGAACGCCTGACCCGGTTTTTATCGGAACGCCATGAAGTCAGTGAGCAACGGATATTGTTCACTCCTTATGGCGTTCGAGCCGGAGATTCATTGCTCACTCTGGCCGAAGTTGCAAAGGAAGCATGGCTGAACCGAATTTCCCTGTCAGCGACCGGCTTCTACCGAACTCCGAAAATCCATTATGACCGGACCACGGCATCCGGAAGACCATTTTACTATTTTGCAAACGGTGCGGCCGCATCCGAAGTTGCCATCGATACCCTGACTGGAGAATATCGCCTGCTTAGAACGGATATCATCCACGATGTCGGGGATTCGATCAATCCAGCCATCGACATCGGACAGGTTGAAGGGGGATTCATTCAGGGGCTGGGATGGCTGACCTCCGAAGAGCTGAAATGGGACTCGACTGGAAGATTGCTGAGCGATGGCCCGGCCACCTACAAGATTCCCGCAGTGGGAGATATCCCGCCCGAGTTTCATGTCAGGCTGCTCCGGAAACACCCCAATGAGGAAGAAACGGTTTACCGGTCCAAGGCAGTGGGCGAGCCGCCCTTGATGCTGGCCATTTCGGCCTGGTGCGCAATCCGCGATGCTATCGGTTCCATTCGAGACCACCAGGTCTTTCCGAGGCTGAATGCTCCGGCAACGCCAGAAGAAATTCTAAAAACCATCATCCAGGTCAAGGGCTGAATCATGGACTGGGTGCAGTCGATTGCCAGGCACAGCAGTGAAAACCAGGGATTCGTGCTGATCACTGTGCTGAATGTCACCGGCTCCGGCCCTCGGGAAGCTGGAGCCAAGATGGTGGTCACAGACGATGAAGCCTTCGATACGATTGGCGGGGGCAATCTCGAGTATCAGGCCATCGCAAAAGCGCGAAACCTGCTCGATCAAGGTGAGCGGACAGTATTCAGCGAATCGTTTTCCCTGGGCAAGGATCTGACTCAATGCTGTGGCGGAAGCGTCGAACTGTTATTCGAGTGCATGCCGGCCTGTAAAGTTCAGATCGCCCTCTTTGGGGCGGGTCATGTTGGCTCCTGTCTTTCAAGGATTCTGTCTGAATTGCCGTACCGTGTCTCATGGCTGGATAACCGGGAATCTCTGGTTTCCGAGATATGCGATCAGGGTCTGCCTGCCAATTTGGATATTCAATGCTTCAGCCAGCCTGAAGCCGCGGTCGAGAAGTTGCCCAGAAATTCTATTTTTCTGATTCTCACCCACAGTCACGAACTGGACATGGAATTGGTGGAGGCAGTTATCTCACGGGGCGATGCACGATTTTGTGGACTGATTGGTTCAAAATCCAAGGCTGGCAAGTTCCGCGGCCGGTTGCGCAGAAAAGGCTTCACGAATGAAGAAATTGAATCGCTGGCCTGTCCGGTTGGATTGCCCAATGTTGGAGGGAAAAAACCAATGGAGGTCGCGGTGTCCATTGCCGCGCAAGTAATCGGGCTTGCACATGAAATTGAAGTCGAAAACCATCGGGATTCTGCTGCTTCGCCCCATAAAGAAGCTATGGCAATCTGAGCCGATAGAGAACAGCAAGATCCGCATGCTCTCGTCTTGCATCAGCAAATTCAAGAGTCCCCGAAGCCCGGTTATGCATCGACCCGCAGAGTAATGATGTCGGTGTCGTGGTACTGCTGATGAAACACTGAAGAAGCCAGGTGACGAAGCAATCTCATGGATAGCTCCTGTTCATTGGCAACCTCGCGAATTGGACCATCAATCAGAACAATCCTATCCTGCAGATTGCTTTCAACCGGACATGCAATGAATTCCAGCATGGCATTTCCGTCTTTTTTTCGGGCTTCCAGACGGACCTTTCTCCGATCGGAAAAATCAGGGCTGCTATCGACCAGAATCAGCAGGGTTTCCTCGCTGGCCGCTTGCAAACGATGACGCATTTCAGGATTCCAGCCGCATTTCGAGGCAAACTCTCCCAGAAACTCATTAACCTTCGGCAGTTCCGAGACATCCAGATTCAGCTCAATCCTTTGTCGCTTCGGCTCAGTCAATTCAACAAACATCGAAATCAGGATTGCAGCCAGCCCCCCGGCGGTCATGCCATTTTGCAGCATTCCACCCGCGAACTCCCCAATGAGCTCGGGGAAAATCACATTGTGCTGGCATCCAACTCCGATCCAGAATGAAAATCCGGCAATCAGTCCCTTTCGATAGTCCACGCCATCCTGAATAATGATCTTCATCCCGACAACAAACAGCATCGCCAGCAAGACCATTAGATATGCCGCCACCACCGGATTGGGTATAGATAGAACCAGGGCCAGAAACTTTGGGGAAAACGCAAGCAGCACAAACATGATGCCAACACAGACTCCGATCTTGCGAGCCGCGACGCCGGTCAGTTCAGTGACAGACACGGCCGTTGAATAAGTCGTGTTGGGAAGCGTCCCCATCAGTCCTGACAGCAGATCCCCTAGCCCATCTGCTGCGACTGCACCCTGGACAGCCTTGTAGTCGATAGCCCTGGATTTCTTCCAGGACACCCGTTGAATTGCCACTGAATCTCCGACTGTTTCAATGGCTCCCACCAGGGTTACGAACACAAAGGCTGGGAGCAGGATCCAGAACTCAGAAGCAAAAGCCAGATCAAGGCCAGGCCCAGTCGGGAATGCCAAACCAGCTGGCCTGCATAACCTTGTCCATGCGGAACAGGCCAAACATGCCCGAGACGATTGAACCGGCAATCGTACCAGCAATCACGGCCCATAATCTCATGATTCCCTTGGCTTTGAGGGCAAATGCCAAGATGGTCAGGGTGGCGACAAGCACACTGACCGGTGCGGCATTAGAAGGGGTGTCTTCAGGAACCTGATCCAGCATGCCGAATATGATCGGCATGACTGTCACCGCTATCAGCATGATTACAGTCCCGGATACGGTTGGGGTCAGTATTCTTCTGAAAATATGCAATCGGCCAGCAAGAAAAAACTGGAAAATCGAGGAGATGATGACCAGTGTCGCCAGCAGGGCAGGACCGCCATTTACCAGCGCAGAGATACTAACTGCTATGAATGCTCCGGAAGTACCCATGACCAGCACATAACCGGCACCTATTCTACCGATTCGGGCTGCCTGGATCGCCGAGGTAATGCCGCTTATGACGAGTGCCACAAACACAGCCCAGTTCAGATATGCTTCTGAACCATTGGCGGCACGAATCACAATAGCAGGGGTGAGTACAATGCCGCCAATACACAACACCGATAGCTGTGCTCCTAGTCCAATGGTCAGCGGCAAAGGCGGCGAATCATCAGCCTGATACAGCAGCTTTTCTTCATCATGTCCGCCTTGGCTGGAGTTTTCAGAAAATTGTGCGGTATCATCTTTTTCCATAACGGTTACCTTGGCCCTCAAGACCCGGGGTTCATGCCCGTCAGAACTGACGGCCGGGCCGACACCGGCCATGAACTAGGGCGGCTTCCGGGCCGCCCTTTCCCGTAGTCAGGCCGTGCAGTTTTCAAACTGATCCACTGCGGACAATTGCCTCGCATCGGTTGGGATTGATTCTTACTTCGCAAGCCATCGCCCGGAACTTGCCCTTGCCATCAGCGATGCCGGCCCCAATCACCTTGAGTCTGACTAAAGCAGCAACTCAATCCAGTGATGAACTGGCTTTCCCGGATCGGACAAATGCATCTGGCACCCGATGTTTGCCGTACAAACGAGGTCTGGCTCCCGTTCATGCAATGCATTCAGCTTGTTTTGTCTCAGTTGATGGGATATGGCGGGCTGCAGCAGCGAGTATGTGCCTGCCGATCCGCAACACAGGTTTCCATCCTTGACTGGCACAACCTCGTAACCTGACCACTCGAGAATTTTCTCGATGCGGCCCGGCAGCTTCTGCCCATGCTGCAACGTGCATGGCGCATGAAAGGCAACCTTTTTTCCACGATCTGAGGGCTTTGGCTTGCCATCCACCTCTCGTTCAATGATTTCAGAGAGATCAAGGGTCTTTGCTGCGATGCGGGTTGCCTTCTCCAGATACTCGCTGTCATGACGAAATAAGTGAGGATATTCACGAATGGTCACTCCACAGCCGCTGGCCGTCATGGCAAATGCCTCGATTTCATCAAGATGAGGTGTCCAGACATCAATCAGCTTTTTGGCAACTGCAATGCCTTTATGTTCGCTCGTGGTGTGCAGGTCAACCGCACCACAGCAACCTGCGGCAGGAACCTCAATCAGGGAGATTCCATAGCGGGACAGCACCTGTGCAGCAGCCCTGTTGGTATCGGGGGCCAAGGCACCTTGTGCACAGCCTGACAAGGCAATCATGGTTCTTGAGGATTTCCGGTCGGGCCAGTCCAGAGTCGGTTTCCGCGCAACAGGAATTTTCTTTCTGATGACTTTCGGGGCAAGCGGTTTCACCCATATGGACATTGTGGCCATCAGTTTGAAGAGCCCGGGCTGCCGGAGCATCGCAGCAATCAGTGAGCGGAAGAGGGTTTCAAGTCCGCTTCGCCTGGTTTTACTGCTCAATGTGGCTCTGCCAAGTTCCAGTATTTTCGAGTATTGAACTCCCGATGGACAAGTCGTCTCGCAGTTCCGGCAGGTCAGGCATCGATCAAGATGAAACTGGATTTTGTCCAGGGACTGCTTCTCTCCCTCGAACATTTGTTTCATGAGATAGATTCGGCCACGTGGGCCGTCCATCTCGTCTCCGAGAAGCTGATAGGTCGGACAGGTTGCATTGCAAAACCCGCAATGCACGCATTTACCGATCAGGGCTTCCGCTTCCTCACCGGTTTGCGTATTCTGGAATTCTGCCGAGAGAGAGGTCTTCATGTCAGAGCCCGCTATACATACGGCCGGGATTCAGAATTCTGTCGGGATCGAATACGTCTTTCAGTCGCTGCTTGATGCGCATGGTTGCTGGATCAAGTGTCTGAAACACCTCTTGCGAGCGGTCGGCATGGCAAAACCGTTCAAGCCAGCCACCCTGCCCTGACAAGCCCTGCTGCAGTTCTTCCTCATCAGCCTCTTCTCCGTACCAGCGCAATGCACCACCCCAATCGACAAGAACCGGCTTGCGCGAGGCAATGACCGGGGCCGAGGGTTTCTGGAGTATTTTCAGAAGCCTCTGGCCTTGCTTGAAGAATGGATGCGCATGGGTATTGATCTGATTCCAGACCGGATCATCTTCGTTGATGGAACCGCCAATGGCTTGCGCTGCCGATTTGACTCCGGCCTGACTGCCCGACAGTCTTATGCTGGCCACTCCGTTGCACCAGGCGGCAGCACTGATCGGATAAGGTTTGCCGGAAAGGGAATTGAATTTCGATATCGCTTTGTCCACATCCGGAATTTCCATGCTCAGGGTCCACTCGCACTCCGGTTTGGGAATAACCTTGAGAGATGCCTCCAGGACAATGCCAAGACATCCGAGTGAACCGACCACCAGCCGCGAAATGTCGAATCCCGCGACATTCTTGATTACCTGCCCCCCAAAACGTATGTTGCGTGCATCACCCGTCAGCAATCGAATGCCCAGAACGCTGTCCTGTACATTGCCTCGATAGGGTCTCGCCGACCCCGAAAGACCCAGTGCAATTGATCCGCCGATGGTAGAGCCTGGCAGGCAGTTCGGTGGCTCAAACCCCAGCATCTGCTGGTTGTCATGCAGGATTTGCGTTAAGGATTCGATAGTTGTCCCTCCCTTTACGGTTACAACAAGCTCTGTCGGGTTGTATTCAACAATGCCATGATAACCGGACAATGACAGCGGCTTCCCGATAATCTCTCTCCCGTAAAACTTGCGCGTTCCTCCGCCTTCAATCGCTAGAGGTTCGCCGGACTGGCGAGCAGCATCAATTGCCGCCTGGAGAGGCGAGTAGTCGTTCTCTTGCATCAAAAACGCTCGAGATGGGGGAAAGGCACCTCGCCATGGTGCACATGCATTGCATTGTGTTCGGCACAACGGGCCAGTGTCGGAATGGCCTTGCCGGGATTCAGCAGCGAATCCGGATCTAGGCACCGTCTTACCGCATGAAAGATTTCTCGTTCATCATCGGTAAACTGGAAGCACATGTCGCCGATTTTTTCAACGCCCACCCCATGCTCTCCGGTGATTGTTCCGCCCTTTTCGACGCACAGCTGCAGAATTTTCGATCCTAGCTCGATGGTTTTTTCCATTTGTCCCGGGATTCTCGCATCATAGAGGATCAATGGATGCAGGTTGCCATCTCCAGCATGAAAAACATTGGCAATTCTTAACCCGTATTCTTCGGACAATTCCTCTATTTTGGTTAACACCTCGCCGATTGCCTTTCTGGGAATTGTGCCGTCAATGCAGTAATAGTCGGGTGACAGCCGGCCAACAGCAGGAAATGAGGCCTTGCGTCCAGACCAGAATAGCTGCCGTTCATGCTCGTCCTTTGCTATGCGGATGTCCGTGGCCTGACTGTCGCGGAACGTAGCTTCGACCTCTCGGATCTGCTGAGCTACTTCGTCCTCGGTCCCATCCAGCTCACACAGCAAAATGGCTTTTGCATCGACGGGATAACCGGCATTGACGAATGCCTCGGCGGCACGGATTGCAGGGTTATCCATCATCTCAATCCCGGCCGGGATAATTCCGCTGGCGATGACTGCTGCAACACTGTCTCCTGCGCTCTGTACGGAGTCAAAAATGCCCATGACCACACGCGCACACTCCGGAATAGGAAGCAGCTTGATAGTTGCTTCCACGACGATTCCCATCATGCCTTCCGAGCCGACCATCAGGGATAGCAGGTTAAAACCTGGAGAATCCAGGGACTGGTGACCGAAATCGATCAAGTCACCCTCGATGGTTGCGACTTTGATGGCGACTACATTATGAACGGTTAATCCGTATTTCAGGCAATGGACGCCACCGGAGTTCTCGGCAATGTTGCCCCCGATTGAACAGGCAATCTGTGATGAGGGGTCTGGAGCATAATACAGCCCAAGATGCTCAACCTCCTTGGATATTTTAAGGTTCGTCATTCCCGGCTCAACTCGCGCGGTTCGGTTTTCCGAGTCTACTTCCAGCAACTTGTTCATCCTCGACAAGCTAAGCACGATGCCTTCGGGATGTGGCAAAGCACCGCCGGAGAGGCCAGTTCCAGCACCTCGCCCAACCACTGGAATTGCGTTCTCGCGACAAACCTTCAAGGCTGTCATGACATGATCGATATTGTCCGGCAAAACCACCAAGCCGGGCAGTTCGCGAAATGCACTCAGGCCATCGCACTCAAAAGTTCGAAGTGCGGCCTCATTGGAAACCAGGCACCGATCCGGCAAGACCTGTGAAAAGAGTCTTGCCAATTGCTCTGTCTTCATTGATAAATACCCGTTGCAAGCTTGGGAGTCTATTGTATGATAATCGGATGAACTTATGATTAATCTTTCCTCATTGCGCAAACTCTCTTCGCTGGACCGGATCCTCATGGAGGCCTCACGAGCGCTCCATACCGTCTATGGCTCTCCCGTCGTAAGCCGCCCCTACCCGGCAACGAGCAAAAATACGGGCGCATTCAGCAAGGAGGACTGCAGTCGTTCGGCCGCCTACATGCGGGTCAACCATACTGGGGAAATATGTGCCCAAGCCCTTTATCAGAGCCAGGCAATGACCGCAAAACACTCCGTGAACCGTGCTCGGATGCAGCATTCTGCAGACGAAGAACTGGACCATCTCGCCTGGTGTGAACAGCGGATCAAGGAACTGGGAGGACACAAGAGCCTGCTGAATCCTCTGTGGTATGCAGGCTCTTTTACAATCGGTACGGTAGCCGGACTGATTGGCGATAAATGGAATCTGGGATTTGTAGCAGAGACTGAAAAGCAGGTCGTCGAGCATCTTGAGAGCCACCTGGCCCGTCTTCCAGAAACAGACCTCAGAAGCCGAGAAGTGATCGCGCAAATGAAGTCTGATGAGGCCCAGCATGCCGATCAGGCCATGCAGGCAGGAGCCGCGCCACTCCCTGCTCCTGTCAAGCTGCTAATGAAAATCGGAGGTCGAATCATGACCTCGACAGCCTACCGACTTTAAATCGCCGGATGGATTAACCGGAAATCTTCTATTTCGAGTGAGGCTTGAAGGGTTTTGGTCTTGGAAAGCGGGACCGGATATCATGCTGGGTCAAGTCCATGTGTGCCCTTGTGTACTCTTCGCTGGCATTCTGATCGGGCGTGTAGTCCCAGTCGGTTCGCTTCCCCTTGACCAGCGCTGCGTGCACCATCCTACGACGATTCTGGTCCTTGATGATTTCCTGTTTGAGAGTCTTGCTGTTCCAGTGATTCGCTGCAACAGATCGAAACCGTTTCATCAAGTCCTGGCTTGAAGGGTCTTCAGCCAGATTTTTCAGCTCGTCGGGGTCAGACTGGATATCGAACAGGAGTTCCGGGTCGGTATCGCAACAGATATACTTGTATTGACCTTCACGAAGCATCAGCATGGGCGCACTGGTACCTTCTGCAAGGTATTCACTGACGGCAGTCTTTCCATCGACTTCTTGCTCGCCCAGACACTGGGGCCATAGACTCAGGCCATCAACTGGATCAATTGGTTCTGGCTGACGGATCTCCCGGGTGCTTGCAATATCAAGGAGCGTCGGCAAAACGTCAACATGTGAAACGGGGGAGCCAACCGTTCCGGGAGACAGCCTATCAGGGTGACTAATGATCAAGGGAATCCGGGCAGACCATTCTCTGAGCGACATCTTGTACCATAGGCCAAATTCACCCAGCATATCGCCATGATCGGAGGTGAAAACCATCAGCGTGTCTTGCTCCAGTCCGCATTCTTGGAGTACACCCTGAAGGCGTCCCACCCACTCATCAATGTAGCTGACATTTCCGTAATAGGCACGGCGGGCATTGATGACGTCCTCTTCGGTAATCGAAACCGCGTCAATATCGATCATCGATTCATGCCGAGTGTTGTGGGGATCGGGTTGTGAATCGGGTCTGGATACTCGTGGCAGGCTAATCTCCCTGTTGTCATACATCGACCAGTATTTCTGGCGGGTGGCGTATGGATCGTGTGGATGTATGAAACTGGCAACCAGGCACAAGGGCCTTGGATCATCGGAACGGGCATGATCGTAAATTTCCCGGACTGCCGAGGCTCCCACCAGGTCATCATAAGCGAATTGATTGGTGATTGCGGCAACACCCGCTTGCGTGACGCTTGACATGTTGTGATACCAGAGATCGATCCGTTCTTCTGGTCGAGTCCAGTCGGGCACCCAGCCGAATTCAGCCGGGTAGACATCGGTGGTCAGACGTTTTTCAAAACCATGCAGTTGATCCGGCCCCACAAAATGCATTTTTCCAGACAGGCAGGTATGATATCCCATTAGCCTCAGATAGTGCGCGAATGTCGGCATGGTTGAGGGCATGTAGGACGCGTTGTCATACCCTTTGCAGCGTGACACATTCTGGCCGGTCATGAAGGCATATCGTGCCGGCGTGCAAAGCGGGCTGCTCGTATAGGCATTTTCGAAATGGATGCCGGTCTCGGACAAGCGATCGATATTCGGACTGATAACCTCGGCGTTGCCGTAACAGCCCAGGGCCTTGGCCGTCAGCTGGTCAGCCATGATGATGAGGATGTTTGGTTGATGCTTGTCTGACTCCATCTTGATTTCTCCAATTAATGATCAAAAAGCGAAATACTCAAGCAGCGGTACGAACCGGCATTGTATATTGGAAATTATAACCTTGGGATAATCTGGACACAGTCGGAAATAGCGAGGTCATCTACTAGCCTTCGGCGATCGCAGACATCAATGATATCTGGGATTGCACGGCCCAAGAATAGGGAATTCTGCCAGCCGACCGATACACGGATGCTATTCGGGATGCGTGCAATGAATTGGCACAGTGAAAAGAAGCAAGGCCTTCCCCGCGGACATCAGAGACTGCTACCTAAAATACAGGGTTGGTCGGCACATGATTTTCGTTGTCAACGAACATGAAGAAGCCACAGCTGTTCGTGTCCTGCATCAGTGTATGGATACCGAGTGCCATCCTTGAAATGCTTGTTGTGACCAGTCATGAATAAACTCATCCGCGCTGACCAGTATCCTGCCGCAGTACTCTTGGCCGGATTTCTTCACTGCGGGAACTGTCTTTATCATGGCGTTTCAAGCATTTGGCAATTTCATGTGTCGGCCTGTAGCCTGCAAGGCAAAGATAGCTGATGCTCCGGCAGTCGTCCTGTATCTCTCAATGAAACGGGCATGCTGAGAAATACAGTGCCAACCTGCTGCATGACAAATCGACTCTTCGGCAGGAAAAAAATCGCTTGCTGCATGCACTCACAGGAAATCCGGCATTAATGCCGGGGACTTCATGCAGTGATTCTTGAGGCAATCAAATCAATATTTGACTTTGCCACTCCATGTTCCCTTGCAAGCTCTGGCCATTTCCCCAGGGCAGATCTGGCCTGCTCGATGATGCTGGAAATAATGGCATTAGGAAGTTTTGCCTCAAGACCCAGTTTAATCAGTTCGGATTGGTTCAAATCCTTTCCCTCGCCCATCACTGTTGTACTATGCTCTCCACGAGGCCTCGATGAAAAAGTCAGGTCATAAGCGGGTGACAGTTTCCATTCGCCGTCTTTATCCATCAAGCAACTGAAATTCTTTCCATGATCATCGCGGTTATGTGCGAGTACATTGAACACGGCCAGTCGAAACATTTTTTCTACTTCGCGAATATCTCTGGTCAAGATCATGGTCAACGCCAGCAGGTCTTCATAATCCAGTGATGGGACTCGAAAGTCTGAGTGCAAAAGACCGCACGCTGAATGCATGTGTCTCCGTTTATTCTGATCCCTGTCAAAGCGCTGAACGGCAAAATATCCGCTACAGGTTCGAGAGGGGAACAAGTGCACATCTGGAATCATCAAGCCCGCATCGGCGGCCATTAAGGCATAGACATATTCAATTGCTCCGGCATCAGCACCATCATCCATATTCGGGAATTTCACAAGCCACGGCTGATAGCTGCCATCCATATTGCATGTTCCATGAATCACGTCTTCCCTGTTCTTGTGGAGACCGATCATGGCTTTTGGCCGGGCACCGGCTGATGAACCATTGAGAGCCAGTAATTCAGGGAGCAAGTCTGTGGCCTCTCCGGACAAAACCTCGACAACTTGACTGGCGACCGCTTCTATACCGATCCTATCATCAGGAATGTCGCTTGTATGATCCGGGTCGTAAACCAGTGCACCCATGCCGGTTTGCCCAACGTATGCAAAACGATCCAATGCTGACAGTTCTTGTTGCAAAATACCAAGCGACCTCAATTTCCGGTCCAGCAGCATGCGTCCCCAACCATCAGGGAGACTGTCATAAAACACCCCAGGCAGACTTTCAAGTGCGGATGGGCCAAACGACTGAACGCCTGTTTTCAGAGGGAGCCTGAGAGGAGATATTTCGAGAGCTTTTTCGATAAAGGATCTGTCATATTCAAAATAGATTCTATGATCGCGTTTCGCGAGGCGACCTACATGCAGAACTAAATCATCCAGATGCAGCGAAATCCCGATTTTTGAAACAGGCTTGAAGGTCATGTTCGCCAGCCGCGTTTTCGAGATTTTTTCGGACGGTCATCCAGTACATCATCAATCGATTCAAAATGTTCAGAATGATCGTTCAGGACCTGAACAAAGGCTTCGAGACATCCGAGAACCATCAAAATCTTCAGAAAAGATTCCAGAGAGATCAACCCCGTCTGCTCATACTTGCGCAAAGTAGGCAATGGAACTCCCGATCTTTTTGCCAGCCCGGCTTGTGTCAGTCCCTGTCTGACCCTCATTGCTTTCAGCTGGAGGCGCAACAGGCATTGCGCCTTTGAAACAGTATTAAGTAATATCATAGTAATATATATCTTATTATTATTGATTATATAATACTATAGTATTAATATTAAGAAAAAGTGAATTCAATGTATGTGACTCTTTCGACGCACGATAATTCTGCACTGACTCTTAGGCCTGGAAATTTAAAGCCCAGACTGAACAGCTCAAGCGCTAAAGCCTGCAGCCAAATGTGCCGGAAGACATCCAGAGCAGTCATGCGACTGTCCGGAGGGCATGGCCCTGTCATTTGGAAATTTCATTGGGGCTTGCGAAAAATGGTTTTTTTTCAAGATCCAGAAGTTTGACAGCGATGATGGAGTAGTTGTAACAGGGTTTAACATGGAAAGATATCACTACTGCGGTTATTGCCAGTTCTGCAGCAGAACTGGCACCGCCTGGCTCGCCCGGTAACATTTGCCAGCCATTCTTTATCCGTCTATTTCATTGTAATATCTAATGAGGAGTACTCGAGAGTGGTTTCCTTGAAGTACTTGACCTCGGTAAAACAGCGCTTGAATTAAGCATTCGGGACACTGAACACCATAAACGGCAATCCTTCTGTCAGTACTGTGAATCCATCGGATTTACTGCGAAAGCCGGCATATCACTAATCGGAGGCAGGGAGTGATGACTGGCTCGCCTAGGAAAGAATATTGCGGCAAAATGCGTCAATCATGGGATGTGTATTCGCGACCCAAAATCAGGATAATTTCAGGTGAGGAACAGGGTTCATCAAGCATCAGGAACTCGGTTCTTGAATTGCACATGGAACTCGATGCCTGTTCGGTCAGGGATGACGTTGGATGATCAACACTCTGGCATTAATGTTTTCGTTCCGGATGTATCCCGTTTCACGGATTTCAATGATCGTGAATTCATGGTCGTCCGCTTCCTGGTAAACCAGGGGTTCGAGTCCGAGCTCAGTCCAGGCTGCCCCGTTCACGGATATCAGGCATAGTCCGCCAGGTTCGACACAGTTGACCACATTATGCATGTCCGAAACCCTGGGAACGTGGTAGGAAAACAGGCCCACGCAAATCAATGCCTGGTAGAGCGTGTCGATGCTTGCCGGCTTGGTAAAGTCATGCTGCCATGTCTGCTGATAGATATCGCGTGATCGGACCAAGTCCAGCATCCCTTCGGAGAAGTCGACACCGTCTATTCGTTGATAGCCTCGCTGCCGTAAAAACTGACCAGCCAAACCGGTACCGCAGGCGACATCAAGAATGGCAGTTGAGGTATCCGCAACCAGTTCAGTGAAAATTGCCCCTACCTCTGAATGGGCAACATAACCGAGATCATTCAACAGGTCTTCGTCATAGGTACTGGCCCATTCATCGTACAGCCTGGCCTTATCCCCCTTGGGATCGTAGACTCTGGACAGCCGGTCATCAAATCTCTCAATCTCGGGCTTGCTCATTTGTCGATAGTTTCAGATGCATGGACAGTCATAACTATAACATCCGGAACTGCTCCTTAACCGTTTGGTTTTTGGCCGAGGAATGCCGGCAGCCTCTGAACGTTGGACTTGTCCACCTGCTTCAAGCAGGTCAATAGGACCTGGGCATGCCCAGAACATGCTCGGCAAGATAGCTCAAGATCAAGTTTGTGGAGATAGGGGCTACCTGATAGAGCCGTGTTTCCCGGTACTTCCGTTCCACATCAAATTCCTCTGCAAACCCGAAACCGCCATGTGTTTGCAGGCAGGCTTCAGCCGCTTGCCATGAAGCATCCGCAGCGAGCAGCTTGGCAAGATTCGCCTCTTCGCCCGGATTTTCGCCGGAGTCATAGCGAAGTGATGCTTCTTTGAGCATCAACTCAGCCGCCCGCATCCCGGCATAAGCTCTGGCGATCGGAAACTGGATGCCCTGATTTTGGCCAATCGGTCTGCCGAATACAGCACGGCTATTCGCATAGGATACCGCCTTGTCAATGAACCATTTGGCATCACCTATGCATTCTGCGGCGATCAGAATTCGCTCTGCATTCATGCCGGACAAAATATGCCGAAACCCCTCGCCTTCATCCCCGATCAGGGCATCCCCCGGTATCGGCATATTGTCAAAAAATATCTCGGTAGTCGCATGATTCATCATGGTCCGAATCGGTCGTACCTGCAGATGATGTTCCGGGATAGTTCGCAGGTCTACCAGGAATACCGATAAGCCATCTGATTTTTTCTTGACCTGGTTAATCGGCGTAGTCCGGCATAGCAGCAACATCAAATCGGTATGCTCGGCACGTGAAGTCCAGATTTTCTGACCGTTGATGGTGTACAAGCCATCTTTGAGAGTAGCTGTGGTTCTCAGCGAGGAAGTATCCGTACCGCTTTCAGGTTCGCTTACGCCGAAGGCCTGCAGGCGAATCGAACCATCCGCAATTGCGGGCAGGTAACGTGCTTTCTGCTCATCCGAACCATGTCTGAGGATTGTTCCCATTGTGTACATCTGGGCATGGCATGCGCCCGCGTTTCCACCTGAATGGTGGATTTCCTCCAAAATCACCCCGGCGGCTTCAATCGATAACCCTACTCCGCCATATTGCTCGGGAATGAGAGCGGCAAGATAACCGGACTGAGTCAGGGCGTAGACAAACTCTTCCGGATAAGCACGTTCCCGATCACAGCGCTGCCAATACTGGGACCCAAAGTCTGAGCAGAGTTTCCTCACCCCCTCCCGAATCTCTTCAAATTTTCCCTGCTCGCCTATAAACATGCTTTAGTTTGCAAACCTCTTAGTCATAACGGTGTCATGAATAGTGGATTATAGAGTCAATGAGCCCATTGCCGAGTATGGAAGCATTGATGCTTGACTATTAAGCCATGAATTAGAAATTCATGCCAATATCCATAAAACCCCTGGTAATCCGAGTAATAATCTACAGGTAAAACTCAATAGGAGTTGACTTTGCCTTTGTGGTGGTGGAAGGGCTCAAATTTCCTGTTCTGCTATACTCGGCTGTGATCAAAGGAATGAAAGTTCCGCACGACAATGGTTCGAGATATGGAAAACAATAAATCAGGACATATTGCCGGCAACATGAATTGGACAGTCTTAATGAAAGGGGCTTATCAAGAATACTTGACAATCGGATAAAAAAGCATGCATAACCATCTTATAAAGGACAAGTCAGCAAAGAATCAGAGCCAATAAATGAATAGTATGGCTCGAAATATTCTCGTCAAGTATTCTTTATAAGTTCCCAATGAAAATGCAGAATTGCGATGACCAGTCCTGACATAAAACTAAAGAATCTGTTCGATCCAGGACCCGGAAGAATTCCCCCGCTTCTAGCCGGGAGAGAACATGAAAAGGCTTTTTTCCGTGATAGCGTAGATCGTTTGACCACCAAAGTTTCCCCGAGGCAGGACATGATCATTTATGGTCCTCGCGGCAATGGCAAAACGGCATTGCTGAGGTATTTGCAGGAGGCAATCCAGAAAGAGGCAGGAGACAAACTGGAAATTTCCTGGGTCACGCCCTCGCAATTCAAGGATCTAGTACAACTGGTTGGCCTGATCCTGGGCAATGATCAAAGCCTGTTCAAGAAGGCACTTAACCTGTTTGAGCGCATGTTCGATGATTCCACCGCTTCGGCAAATATCGGCATGGCTTCAGTGAAAACAAGCCTGAACCGATCCAAAGAGACGCTGGTGCTCGAAGATTTGTTGCGGGAGAAAAGCAAGAGGAAACCCTTCATTTTGATCATCGATGAAGCGCACACGCTGCAATCTGACATGGGACAGGTTCTTCTGAACGCGAGCCAGAATGTCCGTGCAGAAAAGTGTCCGCTTCTCCTTGTGCTGGCAGGCACCCCAAATCTCCAGACCATATTGAACCAGTCCAGCGCAACCTTCTGGGATAGGAACAGCATATTTCCTCTAGGCCGCCTTTCGGAGAAAGAGGCCCGGAAAGCACTGACGACACCTTTGGAATCATGTCAGGTGGCCTGCCCCGAAAAAGTTGCAATGCAAGTGATTGACCGTGCTCAATGCTACCCCTACTTTATCCAGATATGGGGGAGCTGCATTGCCGATCAATTGGTCAAGACGGATGAGCGGGAAGTGACTTTGGAAATCCTCACGGAAGTTGAAGATATGGCGATTGCCAAATGTTCAAACATATATGTACACCGCTTCGATGAATTGAATAGGATGGGACTAGTGCCATTGGCTGTCGACATTGGCAGTGCCTTTGCGGAAAACGACAATCAACCCATTCCGATTCGGGAATTAGAAGATTTAGTCTGGCTATCTTTAGAAAAACTGGGAAAGTCAGCCACCCATGAAGCGGTTCAGGAAAACATGCAGAAGTTGATGCATGTCGGCTATATCTGGCAAATTTCAGTATTCGATAAAACAACAGGAGAGATTCCGTTGCTCTGTTATGAACCGGGTATTCCGAGCCTGATGAAGTTCGTCAAAGGGCAAAGGCGGCCACAAGCTGAAGTAAATGCCTTTTTGGAAGCGTTCCAGAATAGGGCAAAGAATTGAAAAAGAATGCTGGAATAATGACTATGCGTCAATAATGGAATGGCGTTTTCCTCTGCACTACCCGGGCTTGGGTTCTGTATCAATGCCAGCCCCGCTCGCATGAATGAAGAATATGATTGAAGCGGAATGAATCGGATTGTCGAGCTGATCAAGCTTGAGACTATCCGCAGATTCGAAGAAAATTACTCGTTCCAGAAAGACGAATCAATGCTCGCTATTCACTATTTCGAGAATAAAAATCACGTTGTCGGATATCAAGAAAAAAAGCGAGGCAATTTCAGACTGTCATATTAACCGGTTCCAGCGTGTCTACTCTTCGTCAAATCCCGAAGCACCTTTTATCGCAGCCAATGACAGCGTTTTCGCGTTTGCTGAAAGACTCGCACAGCCACCGACTTGCCAAGCTAGATTGACATTAAGGCATAACCCATCGACATTTAGATTGCTCCTTGCCTGCAATGCAAAAAAGCACGGCAGTGCCGAGATAACCCGCCCTGAGGAGCTGTTCCAGCGATTCACCAAGCTGAATGCTGCAACACCTGGTGTGGAATAAAGGCCCCTCATAAAATTAGCGTGAGATGTGCCTATATCGATATGGACAGAATTTGCGCAGAATGCATTCTTCGCACTCGGGTCAATAATGCTTGGGTAATGAAGGCAGGCCAGTTCCTTGAGAATCGCGTTGTGTTTTGCTATCGATTTCTGCATCTAATTCTCGCCCTCGAAAAACTCAGTGTACGCGGCCGATAAGGCTGACCTTCCGGCAAAATTCACTGCGGATATGGTTTTCCGGAAATATGGGACGGCAAAGTCGGGGCGTGAAGGCTAGTTATCCTTCAGCGAATCCTCCTGCAGGCCTTCCGATGGGTAGCGAAAAGAGCCGAACCGGAACACCAGTGTGGACACTGCCAGAATCAGGATTGCTGAGGAAATGTAGATCAGGGGCAAGACCGGCAGTTCCTCAATCGGCACTTCCTCCAACAGATGGTGATCCACCTGAATGATACCTACCAGCATGCGTGTAAGCGCGGTTATGGCCACGTAGATCAGGAAACGCACGGGCATGCGCTTGGTCTTGAAATAGATGCCTACCATGGCACCCAGCTCAAGGTAGATGAAAAGCAGCAGGATATCCTCGATCGATGCCGAGCGCTTGCTGACCATCAGATGAAGGAATTCGGATCCTGCCGACCAGACCACCATGCTGCCGATCATGAACAGGGCCAGGTAGTGGAAGGCATCCGTCAGGAAATTTCCAAGGGAACGGACTGATGACTGGTTGATTTCGGGCATGTTGACAGCTTATTCGGGACGCTTGTGAAGCAATATAGCATATTTTTCATCAGCGGCCCCTGACTGTTGACCCAAAGCCGTAACACCTCGGATCCCAGGGCAGGAGTTTCGTTCGCAGAATCTCGATCATTGCTGAATGATCAAGAACAGTCAGTTGGCCGGCTTGCCGGGAGATGAAGGAGCCAGACAATGTTTGAGGGCCTAATACTGCCTTCATCCCATAGTATGCCGTTCTTGTCACTTTTGGCAATTTTCGAGGCTTTTGCCGATTCTTCTCCGAGCTTCACCGACTCCAAAGATGACATTTTGGAATTGTCCTGCTGGAAGGAGTGTGTCGGGCAGAGTCCAACCAGCCAGAAAAATGCACCTTTCATGCGACACGAGAAAATGTCGTCCTGGTCAACCTGGATGCACCCCATAATTTCACGGGTTGCAATATAATTCACGCCAGAATGCAAAACTGCGCTGACTCATTAAGCTTGACGAACAATACTTTCCAGTACAAACAAGACACAGCTACGGAAATGGATTGCCAGCGATTCGAAACACTGCTTGTCCGTCTAGAGAATAACCATGTAATGGTTATCACTCTGAACCGTCCGGGCTCATTGAATGCATTCAATAGCCAGATGTCTCGTGAACTTTACGAGCTCTTCGAAGAAATTGCCATGGATTCTGGCACTCTTCGATGCATCGTACTGACCGGCTCGGGGGACCGTGCGTTTTGTGCAGGAGCAGATCTCAAAGAACGGAAAAACATGTCGGATGAACGCTGGGTTCTGCAGCACCGCATCTTTGAGAGAATGGTCAGGGCAATTCGAGACTGCCCTGTACCCATTATCGGGGCCATCAATGGCCTTGCGTATGGTGGCGGATGTGAAATCGCTGGGCTCCTTGACTTTCTATACGCTTCTGAAACAGCACGCTTCGCCTTGCCTGAATCTACCCTCGGCATCATGCCCGGAGCAGGCGGAACACAGACGCTTTCCAGGGCAGTGGGTGAACGAAGAACAAAGGAATTGATTTTTTCAGGTCAGCCTTTCACGGCCCATGATGCCTTCCAGTGGGGATTGGTTAACCGGGTTTTGCCTTCCCCGGAACTGTTGCCTGCTGCACTTGAGACAGCCTCGAGAATTGCCAGTAATGCTCCACTTGCAGTTCAACAGGCCAAGCAATCCATCCATCGTGGACTGCAAATGTCGCTCTCCGATGCACTGATGTATGAAATTGAATGCTACTACCGTACTGTGCCCACTCGGGACCGCAAGGAAGGTGTGCTGGCCTTTAACGAAAAGCGAAAGCCCACCTTTGAGGGGCGATAGCCTTGATAAGAATGCATGAATGCTCGTTCGGCTTATCTGTCTATCCTGGCCTTGCGGATAGGGAGGAGCGGAAATACTTCAACTGGCCGCAGATGGCTACAGAAGTTCAAGATTGATGGTGACTTGACCCAGTAATCAGGGCAAGGACCGCAAACTTGACACGTCATGGTCCAGTATCATCGATTCACTAATTCCCACTATCGTCCTTGACCATGATTGATCATCCAAAGCCGGCCTGTATACGGGCAGTCAAGGATGCTCTGGGATTTCCCTCCATCATGCTTTGTGCAAGCATGATGGGTTTCGGATCGCTGGCCCAGCAAAGCGGATACAGTCTTGGCATGGCACTTAGCCTTACCGCTGGAATTTGGGGACTGCCCGGACAGGTAGCGATGATTGAATTCCATGCATCCGGAGCATCAATCCTGTTTGCGGTTCTGGCCTCTTCGCTTGCAAATGCACGGTTCATGCCCATGGCGGTGTCGTTTCTGCCCCTCATCAGGGATGGCGTGCGCCATTACGGCTGGATGTTCGTACTGGTTCAAATGCTGTCGCTCAACCCCTGGGCCGCAGGACAACGTGTATTTCCCGGAATTATCACTTCCGTACGAGTCTACTATTATGTGGTGTTTGCCCTGGTGTGCATGGCTGCCGGGCTAACCGGCACTGCCATTGGCTATTTCGGAATTGGAAATATCGGTCGACCAGCAGCATTGGGCCTGCTGTTTTTGAACCCCTTGTTCTTTTCAGTGATGATTGCCGGAACTCGAATGCGGCCCGCGATGATTGCCATCCTGATTGGCATCCCTCTAGGCCCGATTTTTCATTATTTGTCTTCGGACTGGGGTTTGCTGGCAGCCGGATTAATCGGCGGCTCCTTTGCATTCTGGATTCATCGTAAAACCAAAAAGGAAGCCTGATGGATACAGCGACCACACTCTGGATATTGGTGATTGCTTCCATTCTGGCAACCTATCTATGGCGGTTTCTCGGAACCTTGTTTTCAAGAAGAATCGATCCCGATGGCGCCTTGTTCCAGTGGGTCACATGTGTTTCCTACTGCATGCTGGCCGGGTTAATCTCGAGAATGATTCTGGTTCCTGTGGGCAGTCTTGTCGAAGTTCCGCTCTGGATTCGGCTGGTGGGTGTGATGGTCGGTCTTACTGTCTTCTTTATCGCTGGCCGGATCATGCTGCTTGCCGTTGGTTCCGGCCTAGCGGTGTTTATTGGACTTGCCACAGTCCTGAATATCTGAAGGGCTTTTCCAGTTTTTTTCAGGGTTCGGCAAACTGCTCTGAAAGGAGCAATGTACACTTGACAAGCCTATAATTTGATAACCCGGTAGTTTTCACTCAATCATCGAATATGCCGAAATAGAAAATTTAAGCCAAGCACAAGCCATCAGCCTGCTTTGTGGGTGGTGGGGGTTCCAGCTATGAAATGGGTAGTTTGCACGGAATAGTCATACTGCAGGCTATTCGACCCTGTCAATGCCGATTCTTCGATTATCAGACCCCCTAATCCTCAAATAGAGTGCTCGGCATCAGGTGCAAATCATATGCACCGTTGGTTTCGACCTTTGATAAATTATCCCCCATTGGGTGGATTCTACAGGCCCCTCGAAAACCCAGCTATACATGGCATTGAGGGTACCTTCGGGTTTTCTATTTCTGGAATTGGGGCTTCAAAAGATTGGCAAACTGTATTCATTGAGCTGTGTAAAGGCTATTCGCCCTTTCTATTCCTCACTTGTCCAGTCTTTTCCTGTCTGCTCCAGTTTTTGCATCGCACATTCAACTCATCCCTACCGGCACCAGTTCACCGGTTCTTCAAGACAATCACAAGATCCATCACGTTGGTGCCCGTCGGCCCGCTCACAAACAACCCTCCCACTTGATCAAGATATGACCCGGCATCCGCCTCAACCAACGCTGTATCTGCCACCGATTCTGTTCTGTACGTAGTCCCATCAACAATTCCACCGGCCGCATCCGTGGGCCCATCCGTGCCGTCTGTACCTGCGGCAATAAGGGAAATGCCGGCCTGCCCGCGAATGGATTTTGCAACTGAAAGTGCAAGATGCTGCATGCGTCCTCCCCTACCGGGCTTTTCGGGCAAAACAACAGTCGGCTCGCCACCAAAGACATACACCCCGCCAGGACCGGTCAGAACCAATTCCGAAATCCTTTGCACCACATCTTCCATGTCGCCATGCAGCGTTTCTTCATTCATGACAACCTGCAGGCCTTTGTCCGTTGCAAATTGTTCGCAGGCATTGCGTGCCACCGTGTTGGAGGCAATCACCCTGCTTGAGAAACTTGACAGACTGGGACAGGGATATTTTTCTTCAGTTGTTATCCCGGCATCCGCCAGAATTTCCTCAATCACTGCCGGAATCCTGGGACTACTGGATCGTGACGGGCAGGTTGAGCCAATGCCGGAACCGATTACAGCCGGATCATCATGCTGAACATCGGAAACCAAAAGTACATGAGATGACTTGCTTTTACCAAGAGCCATTAACTTTCCGCCCTTAATCCGGGAAATTCGGGTTCTTACCGCATTGATTTGATGAATATCCAGCCCGTTTGCAAGCATTGCGCTAGTCAAGGACTCCAGGTATTCCAGTCCCAGCCCTTCTACCAGTACTTCAAGCAAGGATGAGGCCCCACCCGAAACCAGCACCAGAAAAGCCTGGTCTGGCAGAATCGATTGAACAAAATCAATTGCCGTGGTTCCGGCCTTGATGCTGTTCTGGTCGGGTATCGGATGAGCTGACTCGATGACTTGAAAGCGTTGATCTTCGAGAAGCTGTGGATCAGTATGACCGTACTTGGTAATCATCAGACACTGGGCATCCGGAGCCATGAAGCCAGTTGCACCCAGGCACATTGATGAAGCCGCCTTGCCAACGGCCAGAAGGCGCTCAACACGTTCAGGGCCATGTCTCGTCAATGCTTGACGGACGGCATTTTCTCCTTTGACGCTTGCCACTCCAGCACCCCAGCAATCAATGAGAAATTGTCTGGCGCCCATTTCATCAGAATCCGGTTTCGTTATCATGTGCCTGCTGGTCTATCTACGGGTTTTTACAGGGCATTGAAAAGAAGCGAGAACAGAAGAATCCAGTAACTCCGACCGACCAGCCACCGACAATGTGGATTTCAGCCTTTGGCCTTGAGGACTTTCGAGCCAGTTTCGGAATGTTCCTAATAACCATGGCAGTCATAAAGTAATGCCGGGAACACGATTGTGACCGTGACCAGTCATCATTGATTCACAACACCAGTGAACCGAATCCACTGTCATGAAAGGAAGGACGCCTCCTGCCCATTTCTGTCAGATGATGGCCTGGGTTGGGCTGCTGGCCTTGCGGTCCATAAACCTCAATCTATCGATTTTGCCTGCTCTCGCAACTTGAATTTCTGAATCTTGCCTGTCGAGGTCTTGGGCAGGTCCTGGAAAATGACGGTTTTGGGCGCCTTGTAGCGGGCAATACGGCTTTTGCAGAAATCAATGAGGTCTTGCTCGCTGACTGTGGAACTGGGCACCCGCTCGACGAATGCACAGGGCACTTCTCCCCATTTTTCATCCGGGCAGGCAACCACGGCAACGCCAGTCACATCGGAATGCGCATACAGACAGTTTTCAACTTCAATCGAAGAGATGTTTTCACCACCGGAGATGATGATATCCTTGGAGCGATCCTTGAGCTGTATGTACTGATCACTATGCATTACCCCAAGATCCCCTGAATGAAACCAGCCGCCCGCAAAGGCCTCTTGTGTCGCACCCGGATTATCAAGATAGCCCTTCATGACAATATTTCCCCGAAGCATCGTCTCTCCCAGCTCCTGTCCATCGCTGACGACAGGATCCAGAGTCTGCGAATCCAGTATTTTCAGGTCTTCGAGAACAGGATAAGTCACTCCCTGCCTTGATTTCTTCTCGGACTTCTGCTGATCGTCCAGCTTGTCCCACTCGTCTTTCCATGCGCAAATCACCGCGGGGCCGTATGTTTCCGTCAAGCCATAAACATGGGTAACCGAAAACCCCGCCGATTCCATTGACTCCAGCACTGCCGAAGGAGGAGGTGCCGCCGCAGTCATCATTTTGACCTGATGCGAAAATGGCCGTCTCTCACTGTCTTTGGCATTAATGACCATGCCCATGATTATCGGTGCGCCGCAAAAATGGGTGACCGCATGATCGGCAATTGCATCGAAGATGCTTTTTGAATGAATTTGCCGTAGACAGACATTCACGCCGGCCATGGCAGCCAATGTCCATGGAAAACACCATCCATTGCAATGAAACATCGGCAATGTCCACAAATAGACCGGATGGTGCGGCATTTCCCATGCCACTATGTTGCTTAAAGCATTCAAGTAAGCGCCCCTGTAGTGATAAACCACGCCTTTGGGGTTGCCCGTGGTCCCGGACGTATAGCTGAGGGATATCGCATCCCATTCGTCATCCGGCAGTTCCCGAAGCTTTTGATTGGGGTCACCCGAGTCAAGGAATTCCTCGTAATCAAGAGCTCCCTTGATTGACATTTCTGCATTCGGGGCGGAGACTTCAATGACAGTAATCGGTCGCTCGATCATTGACAATGCCTCTCCAGCTGAAGATGCGCACTCTGCATCAACGATAAACACCTCTGATCGCGCATGCTCGAGAATGAAGGCAATTTCTTCAGGACTGAGGCGTGTATTGATTGTATTTAAAACCCCGCCGGACATGGGAATTCCAAAATGAGCTTCAAAAATCGATAATGAATTTGGGGCAATAATTGAAACAGTCTGATTTTTCGACACGCCGAGTCCGAGCAGCGCTGATGCCAGTTTTCGCGTGCGCTCGGACACCTCTCCCCAGGTTTTCCGGATGTCTCCATCAATAACGGCAAGGCGCTCTGGATAGGTTCGAGCAGTGCGATTGAGAAAGGATACCGGAGTGAGCGGAGCATAGTTCGCATCGCACTTATCCAGATTGGATAGATACGGATTGTCGTTCTTCATGGAATTGTTTACTCAGTTGTGGTGAAATTAGCCCCTATTGCATAGACTGATAATGAGCCTGCTCTGAAGATTTAGATTATGACCGATACCAACGAAATTCGAAGGATTTTTCTGGAAACCCGAACAGTGGCCATGGTTGGACTGTCTGCAAACTGGTATCGACCGAGCTACTTTGCAGCCAAATACCTGATCGATCATGGCTTCCGAGTGATTCCGGTCAATCCAAACTATACGGAGGTTCTCGGGCAGACTTGCTACCCCGGTCTTGCATCAATACCCGAGAAGATTGATGTTGTCGACCTTTTTCAGAGATCTGAAAAAACGCCCGATCTGGCCCGACAGGCTGTTCAGGTCGGCGCCAAAGTCGTATGGCTTCAACTCGGCGTTATCAATGATGAAACCGAACGCATTGCCCGGGAAGCGGGGCTCGACTATGTCGATGACCGATGCATGAAGATCGAGCATAGCCGAATTTTTGGCGGTCTCAACTTCGTTGGCGTAAACACCGGCATCATCTCTTCGACCCGCAGCAAGACGATCGCGAATTGAGGATACAGCCATGAGTGACCATGAATTTGATTTCGAAACCCTGTGTCTGCATGCCGGAACGCTCCCTGATCCAGCAACAGGCTCCCGGGCCACCCCGATTTACCAAACCGCTTCATACCTGTTTGACAATACGGAGCATGCAGCCAGTCTTTTCAACCTGCAGACATTTGGGAACATCTACACCCGCCTCATGAATCCAACCACCGCCATGTTTGAAGAGCGAATGTCGGCGCTTGAGGGTGGCCGGGCAGCGGTCGCTGCAAGCACCGGCATGGCCGCGCAGATGACGGCCTTGCTCACAATACTCAAGGAGGGCGACGAGATCGTCTCGTCAAGCACTCTGTATGGAGGCACCGTCACCCAATTTGCCCTGACGTTCAAGCGCATGGGGATTAAAGCCGTATTTGTCGACTCGGATGATCCTGAAAATTATCGCAAAGCAATTACCTCGCGAACAAAAGCCCTTTATGGCGAGATAATTGGCAACCCCAACAACAATGTACTGGATATCGAACCGATTGCGGCGATCGCGAATCAGCATGGCATTCCATTGGTCATTGACAATACGATTGCCTCTCCCTATTTGTGTCGGCCCATCGAGCATGGCGCGGATTTGGTGGTTCACTCGGCCACGAAGTTCATCTGCGGACATGGAACGTCCATGGGCGGCGTGGTGATCGAGTCTGGCAAGTTCGATTGGGGCAATGGCAATTTCCCGGACATGACTGAACCATCACAGGGATATCATGGAATTCGCTTCTGGGAAACATTCGGCGATTTTGGGTATACCATGAAGGCACGCTGTGAAACTCTCCGCACCCTGGGCCCAACCTTGAGTCCGTTCAATGCATTCATGATGCTGCAGGGTCTCGAGACTCTGCCGATTCGCATGGAACGACATGTCTCGAACACCATGGCCTTGCTTGAGCATCTCAAGCAGCACCATCTCGTGACCTGGGTGAAGTATGCCGGGGACCCTGACAGCCCCTATCATGCCTTATCGGAAAAATACCTGCCCAGAGGTGCGGGATCCGTGTTTACATTCGGTATCCGGGGCGGACAGGCCGCGGGAGCGAAATTCATTGAAAGCGTCAGTTTCCTGAGCCATCTTGCCAATATTGGCGATGCCAAGACCCTTGTAATTCATCCGGCCTCAACCACTCACCGGCAACTCAGTGAAGAAGAGCAAATTGCAGCGGGCATCACTCCTGACATGGTTCGAATCTCGGTTGGTATTGAGTCAATCAACGACATTATCTGGGATATCGATCAGGCCCTCGCCAAATCGCAGCAAACCTAGAGGATCCGTTTTGCGGTATCGGGAATGAATAGGGAAACAGGCGGCAAACCCGGAGCATCGGCATGTCCGGCATTCTTGAGCTGGAAGTTCCTTGACGCTCGCACGGAAGCAGTCCGGCATGATCGCCAGCCCATCAAAGTTTCCATGTCTTGTGGATGTATGCCTGCGCCTATTGCCAAATGGGTTATTTCCAAAGTCATTTTAGAACACCCGCTCTATGAACAAAGAACTTGTTGACAAGGTCTCTGGCTCCATTCTTTATGGGTTCAGCCGGCATTTCAAGCGTTTCAGCGAAATAACCATCAAAGCCCGAGATCGCTTTGAATCGGCTGACTGGGATGAAGAAGGCCTTGCCCAAAAAAAACGGATTTTCCTGTATGACGAGAGGGTCACGGAAACAGTCCAATATATCCGGGAGAGAATTGATGTCACTGGAATTGACAAGATCATTTGGCAGGACATCAAACGACAATACATGTGGAAGCTGTATGACCACAGCCAGCCAGAGCTTGCCGAGAGTTTCTACAATTCAGTGTTCTGCCGACTGTTTGACCGGGAATATTTCAACAACAAGCACATCTTTGTCAAGCCCGGAACAGCGGTTGACTTTCTCGATATGGAAGATCCTACCTATGTTGCCTGGTATCCCAAAGATTCGAACATGCACGAATGCTTTCGAGATATCCTGAATTCTTTTGGCCTGCGAAACAAATGGCAAAACATCGGTCGCGATATTGATTCGATCGTAGAGGCGATTTCCCCTCTGATTGAGACCAACTCCCAGTCTTTGCCCTATCTTCACTTTGAGGTGATCTCATCGCTGTTCTATCGAAACAAGGCAGCCTACCTCGTGGGGCGGGCCGTGGTCAATCAATCCCGGATTCCATTTGTCGTTCCCCTGTTGCTGGACAAGTCAAGGCAACTGCATGTTGATGCCATCCTGACCGACAGTCAGGATATTGCCTTGATCTTCAGCTTTACCCGGTCCTATTTCATGGTCAGCACTGAGGTTCCCTCAGCCTTGGTGACTTTCCTGTCGACCATGCTGCCAACAAGAAGCCATGCTGACATATACACCTCGATCGGTTTTCAGAAACAAGGCAAGACCCTTTTCTACAGGGAGTTTCTGCACCACCTGCAGCACTCCAGTGACAAGCTGATCATTGCACCGGGCATCAAGGGCATGGTCATGACTGTATTCACCCTGCCCTCTTATCCATTTGTCTTCAAGATCATCAACGATTCGTTCCCCCCGCAAAAGAGCATGGACCGTGCGACTGTCAAGCAGAAGTATCAGATGGTCAAGACACATGACCGTGTCGGCCGTATGGCAGACACGCTTGAATTCTCCCATGTTGCCTTTCCTGTAGACCGCTTTTCCGATGACTTGATGGAAGAGTTAAGGATGATGGTTCCATCAAGCCTAACCTTCGATAGCGAAAACATCATTATTCGGCATTTGTACATCGAAAGAAGACTGGTGCCTCTCAATATCTATCTGGAATCTGCCAATGAGCAGGAATACGACCGGGCAGTCCGCAGCTATGGGAATGCAATCCGGGACATCGTCGGAGCTGGCATCTTTCCGGGCGACATGCTGCTGAAAAACTTTGGCGTCACCCGGCATGGCCGAGTAATCTTCTATGACTATGACGAGATCCGACCCATCGCCGAAATTCGCATCCGGAAAATCCCCCAGGCACGATTTGACGAGGAAGAGTATTCAGCCGAAATCTGGTATGAAACGGAAGAACGCGACTTCTTTCCTGAACAGTTCGAGCGCTTTGTCATGAACCATCCTAAATTCAGGAAGATATTTCTTGACTACCATTCGGACTTGCTGGAGCCGGATTACTGGAAAAGAGTGCAGAGCAACTTCAACAACAAGATAAGACCGCACATATTTCCCTACAGTGAAGAGAAACGATTCGCCAATCGTTTCAAGGAAAGATATGGTTGATCCAGGGCGAACCTTGGGATTTTTCAGGCAAGCTGCCTTTCCTGGATCTCGGCTACTGTCTTGCAGTCGATGCAGAGGCTGGCGGTTGGACGGGCTTCGAGACGTCGCAATCCAATCTCTTCACCGCAGTTCTCGCAAAAACCGAAGTCTCCAGTCCGGATCAGGGTAATTGCATCCTCAATTTTCCTGATCAGTTTTCGGTCTCGATCTCGGCCCCGCAATTCCAGGGTCATGTCCGTTTCCAGGCTTGCACGATCCGCCGGGTCGGGGTGATTGGCTGTTTCATCCTGTATGTGATGGACGGTTCTAGAGGTATCACTCGTCAATTCCGACATCCATGCGGTCAGGATCGCTTCGAAGTGTGCGAGCTGTGACTCGTTCATGTAGGTATCCCCACGCTTCACTTCGTAGGGCTTGATGCCATGAATCAGTTTTTGTGTTTTCTTTCTGGCTGCCATGTTTGCTGCTTGTTGAGTGTTTCTCGGATTGGGAAATCGCCCACCCCAAAAACCGGAGCGGATTTATACCAGAACGAATCCCTCAATGCAAACTGATTTTGAATCTCACTGAAACTAGGGTGTGTTAACACACCCTAGTCGAAGCTGGCGCCAACATAGACGTTCGTGCACCGGATGGTGCGACAGCACTCTTTATGGCAACGGTTTTGGAACAATCGGAAATTTCAAAATTACTAGTAAATACTGGAGCTGATATCTTTATAAAAGGACCAAAGGGGCGTACGGCAGTAAATGTGGCAAGATTATCTTTTGCAGATTCTTGGGTTTCAGAGGTTATTGAAGGAGTATCTGAAGTTGAGAATTTTACCCTCCAACAGGATGTTTCCCCAGAAAAAGACATTGCTCATGTGCATGGGGCAGGAGAGGTTTTTCGAGACTGCGACTTTTGTCCTGAATTGGTTGTGGTTCCTGCAGGTTCATTTTCACGGATTGTTGAAAAAGAAAAACGAACTTTCGAAAATGATCACCTGGTTATACAGTCCGACATTCAGAAACTGAATAATGATGTGAAGATTCGAGTTCTTTTTGCAGTTGGCAAGTACGAGATAACAGTTAAGAAATATGCAAGTTTTGTTGAACAGGGCGGTCACGCTTCCATGGGCGGGTGTATACATGACACTCAAATTTGGCGTGTGGAGGATGACATTTATTCATGGCAAAATCCTGGATTTAGCCAGGCCGAGAATGATCCTGTGGCATGTCTGAACTGGCATGATTACCAGTCATATGTGAGATGGCTGAGTCGTGAGACGGGAGAGAACTATCGGCTGCTATCAGAGTCGGAGTGGGAATATTTAGCGCAACGCCGGCAAGATGGTGCGGTGGACAGCCTCCCGTCGAATGCATTCATACATGTTGTGCGCGGGAAGTCTGGGAGTGGGTGGGGGACTGCTGGAACGATAGTTATTATGGCGCTCCTATGGACGATAGTGCCTGAACTAGAGGAGACTGCGATTTACGCATGTTGCGTGGCGGTGGTTCTGCGGGTATTATGGGTTGCCTGCCCAGTCTCCCCACGGGTCGCACGGGTGCTTGGCTCGTGAATCCTTGCATCCGGGTTTCCAGGGACGCAAGCCTTGGCAGATTGGCAATTGAACTCATTGCAGTGACTGCATTAATCTTTGTTGTCAACTCAGGCATATCATGCACGCGAGACGGGCATCGCACTTGAATTGCACTGCCGCTTTCTCTTGTGGCTGATTCCCGCAGTGGACCGTTTTCCCCGTTCCCAGAAATTCCTGCTTGGAGACCGCATCCAGTGCATGGCAATTGACGTGCTTGAAGCGCCGATTGAGTCAAACTACAGCAAGCCCGATAAGTCATCTATGGCATGCCCTACGGCGACTACAAGGCAAGATACCAGAATGAAGCCTCCGCCTAACAGCTCGACCAGTTTGCAGACAGCCAGCAGAAGTCAACCGAATGAAGTCTATCGGGCACTTTTCTGATGGACGGTGTCTACTAGCAATCCCACCCGATCCGGTTCGACACCTGGATGAATCCCGTATCCCAGATTGAACACGTGCCTATCCCCTTCGCCATAATCATCAGTGACGGTGCACCTACGGTGACCTGCCTGTAGTGGTAATCGGTCACGAACCGGATCAGTTCTTGTATCAAGATATCCGCAAAAGGGCTGATCATGCATCATGCCCTTGACATGCCTGGGCTTCCTGGAACTGGCCTCCATCCACAATATAAGTGGCTAGCGTCCAAGGGCTGCCTCTGAATCCAATCGAAGAAGATGCTCTTCCTGCCAGTTTATGACGTGCCAGCGCAATTGTCTGCATAAGAATTGCTGTTGCCTGCATTGCAATAATCGCTTAATCTATAGTTCTAACCCCATAGTGGAAACTGAACATGGCCAGCATCATGATCCGCAATCTCGACGAAGACTTGAAGACTCGCCTACGCATACGTGCCGCCGAGCATCACCGATCAATGGAGGAAGAGGTGTGCACCATTCTTCGCAACGCTGTGGGCAACGATCAGGCCAGGCTCCAAGACCTGGCGAAATTTACGCGCGAGTGCTTTGACCCCTTGGCGGCGTGGAGCTTGAAATTCCCCCTCGCGGCTTGATGCATGAACCTCTGGATTTCTCCTGAGTTGCTTGCATGCTCATCCTGGACACGAATGTTGTTTCCGAACTCATGCGTCCCCAGCCAACGCCCGCTGTTGTGGAATGGTTTGCTGAACATGACGTGCAACAGATGTACCTGACGGCGATCAGTGAAGCAGAATTGCGCTATGGTGTTGCGATCATGCCGACCGGCAAGCGAAAAACGATACTGGCGTCTGCCATGGCTCGCTGGCTCGCTCATGGTTTTGGAGATCCGATTCTTTCGTTTGACAGTGTTGCGGCTCGTGCCTATGCGGAGATTGCGGCCGAGTGCGTGACGCAGGTCGGCCGATCAGTGAGTTTGACTGCCAAATAGCAGCCATATGCCGGGCCCACAACGCTATCCTGATCACGCATAATGTTCGGGATTTCCAGTGTGCAGGGATCGAGGTAGCTAATCCTTGGATCGGTGCCTAGCGATCAGTGCATTTGTCTAATCAGGAGTTTGGGGTGATTCCCCCTCAGGTTGCTTGTCGGACGTGTCTGTTTTCGTTCCACAGACGAGAATCGATCCGGGATCAAAACCCTATTTACCTCTCTGATATACACTACGGTGAATACATGCCTATTGAACAACTTCTAAGATGATAGGGTTCGTTGCTGCTTTGTCATTTGACGATTGCCGCAAATTGATGCGATCGATGAAACAGGACTTTGCAGGACCCTGATCTAAAAATAGGAATCGCGAAAAAAGAATAAAGCCTTGTTAAATTAGTGTGTTATTGGAAAATAATGTTTCTAGCATTTCACCCAATGGGTGAACATTCCACCAGCCCCAAAGCAGCAAGGCCATGAACATTCTACGTCATTCAGTCGCGAAAAGCCGCCACAGCTTCACCTCCCGGGCGGTCCTCATGGTGCCCGCGACGCTCCTCGGGCGGCTGGGACTCGGGGAGACCGTCCACGAGCTGATGCCGGCTCCGGGCAGCAGCCGGGGCTATCGCCACGGCATAATCTTCGAGACCTTCATGCTGACGGCGAAGTGCCTGGAGGACGTTCGCCATCTCCACGAGGAGCAGACGCTCGCCGGGCTGACGGGGTTCCGGTCGCTGCCGTGCGCCGCCACGCTGGGCGGCTGGCTGCAGCGGGTCGGCAGGAGCCAGCAGTCGAGGGACGTCCTGCAGGAGGTAGCCGCCGGGTGCTGGAGGCGGCCCTGCAGGGCCGGAACCGCGTGACCCTGGACATCGACGCCTCGGCGGTTCATGCGAAGAAGAAGACCGCAAGGCGCACCCTGCCCGTTCTACACAAATATTCTCTTGACATAACTGACTGGGAAGTATGGCATTACGATGCATGGGAAGCACTCACCCCAATACGCAAGCCGCTTTCGGGGGATGGAAGCCTGCCCTGGCTGACCCGGCTGCTGTCCGCTGGAACCTGTTCGAGAGCATCCGGAGCGCCTGTGCAGGCCGGTAAACTGATGCGAAGACTCGCTCCCGGCATCGCCGAGGGACTGGCCCTGAAACGGTTCTGCCCGAACTTACGTCCAGACAGGACTTATGGCTAATAGGCAGGCCGCGGTGCCTCGCGCCGATGATCGTGTCCAGCTCCCAGTCGCCGATCCGGCTCTTCTCCTCCGCCACCGCCCGGCATGCCGGCTGCCCCGCCAGTTCGGCTTCCGGCCCCGCCGCCTGAGGCACCGGTACAGGTCGCCTCCCGCCTTGCGGTCCGCCCGCACCTGCCGGCAGATCCACTCCCGGCCCGCCGTCTCTTCGCCCAGGAGCTTCAGGCGCCCCTCGATCTGCTCCGGACTCCAGCCCTCCTCCAGCAGCCCGCGGATGCGGCGCCACAGCGCACCGGTCAGCTTGCGGGGCACGCCCGAGGCCTCGCGGCGGCGGGCACTGGCCCTGGCCTGGGCCTGCCGGTGACGGCAGCCGCGGCCTCCCCGGTTGCGGGCGATCTCGCGGCTGATGGTGGCCGGACTCCGGCCCAGCTCCCCGGCAATCTCGCGGATCGACAGGCCTCTGGACATCAGAACCTTGATCTGGCATCGTTCATCG
>JAPOSW010000077.1 GCA_026709505.1 Gammaproteobacteria bacterium
GTCCCTCGACGGCTGGCTCCTGCCGACCCGCTGCAGCCAGCCGCCCAGCGTGGCGGCGCACGGCAGCGACCGGAACCCCGTCAGCCCGGCGAGCGCCGGCTCCCCGTGGAGATGGCGCACGTCCTCCAGGCACTTCGCCCCCTCGCGGGACCTCAGCATGAAGGTCTCGAAGATCGTGCCGTGGCGATAGCCCCGGCGGCTGCCCGGGAAGTGAAGCTGTGGCGGCTTTTCGCGACTGAATGATGTAGAATGTTCATGGCCTTGCTGTTCTGGGGTTGATGGAATGTTCATCCATCGGGTGAAGTCGGCAAAACACCATTTGTCAATAAAGCACTAATTTAACAAGGCTTTCTTTCTTTCTTTCTTTTTTTTGCGATTCCTGTTTTTAGATCAGGGAACGGTGGACTGCTTGACATGTGGCTTTCTCCAGTCATCATTCCAAGATCGGAATTCCCTTCCTGAATCTTTCGATAACTATGGAAAAGCAGAAATGTCTTTTCAATAATAGGATTTGGAGTAAGTCCACAAATAACCTTGATGAAATTGTCTGTTTCTCCTTCGACATCCATTAATTTGGTGTTGCGGATTTTCTTGCAGAACGATATACCGTTACTTTTGACAATCCCGTTCCGGTTAATCTGCAATTGGTACGTGGACTGATTCATCCCCAGCAATAATCTCGCCATCAATCTCGGCAGAATCAGACTCCGCTCTAATGAGCAAGTCGGGGATATCAACAATAGCGTATCGATTGTGCAGCTTGATTTGATTTTCCTTGAGTGTCAGCACAAGCAGCAATAGGGAGCAGCATTCGATGATCGATGTCTTGTCTAAACCGTTTCTGCTACCCAGGGCGAGAATGTCTGGATCATCCACCATCCTTGGGATTGGAAAATCCATTTCAAGTGCGTCGATGCCCTTGTAATTTCTAATGGATATATTTCTAATTTTAGTGGGTATGTTGAATATATCCTCTCTTCAATTATCGTTTTCCATTCCTGTTACAGCATTGTACTGCATAAGCCTTGGTGTTCTTCATGGACAGACAGGGGGCTGTGTTGCACTTCGGACTGGAATTGGGGCCAGCAGAGGCCATAAATGGTTATTCCCAGATAAGATAAAATGCGCAAAAACTGGCTTCAGCAAAAGGATACCGGATGAATACCAAAGAGCTTTGTTATCTGAGCGGGACTGAAGCCTTGTCACATTTTGGACAGGGCAGCTTATCTCCAGTTGAATTGATGGAGGCGCTGGTCAATCGATCGGAAGCGTTGCAGCCCCAGGTCAATGCCTTTACAGACAGCTTTTTCGAACAGGCCCTGGATCATGCGAGACTGTCTGAAAAACGCTACCAGAGGGGACGTGCACGAAAACTTGAAGGCCTGCCCCTGGTGGTCAAGGATGAACTTCGGTTGAAAGGCGCGCGCCGCACATCCTGTTCCATGGTCTATAAGGATCGGGTGGATGATGAGTCGGATGTGATCATTGATCGTCTGTTGAGGGCGGGGGCGATCGTGATTGCCAAGACCACGGCGCCTGAATTCTGCCTGCTGGGTTCGTGTCATTCAGAACTTTTTGGCGTGACTCGCAATCCCCGGGATCTGACGCTGACACCGGGCGGTTCTTCCGGCGGCACCGGCGCTGCCTTGGCTGCTGGAATGACAACTTTGGGTACGGGTACTGATATCGGTGGATCAATCAGGATTCCGGCAGCGCAGTGCGGGGTTGTGGGCTATAAGCCACCGTACGGGCGTAACCCGGAGGTGCCTGTGTTCAATCTGGATTTCTACAGTCATTCTGGACCGATGACACGCTCAGTGTCCGATGTTGCTCTCATGCAAAACGTGATTTCAGGACCCCACAATCAGGATATTGCGACTTTGCGCAGCCGCGTCAAGTTGAACGCGAGCGAAACTTTGCCTGATCTTAAAGGCTGGAAAGTCGCCTGGTCAATGGATCTCGGCTTCATGAACATTGACAAGGCAGTCGAGAAGAACACCCTTGATGCTCTGCACTTGCTTAGTGATCTTGGAGCAACGGTAGAGCAGGTCGATCTTGGCTGGAGCGAACAGATCATTCAGGCCGCTCACAGTTACTGGTCACATAACTGGGCAGTGAACATTGCTCATTTGCTGGATGTGCACCGCGAGAAACTCACGGATTATGCAATCTACTTTATTGAACGGGCACTCGAGTCAGGCCCACAGGATTATCTGCGTTCGCTTCAGACAACTGTCGATATGTACCGGAGCTTTGGCCCGATCATGGATCAGCACGATCTATTTGTCTGTCCGACTCTGGCGACCAATCAGATTCCTGCCGAGTACACCTGGCCCGACAGCGAAGTCTTCATCAACAATCAAAGCGTGGTTGCCGACGAGGAGAAATGGTCGCTAACCTATCCATTCAACATGCTGAGCCGTTGTCCGGTCCTGGCATTGCCTTCCGGCTTCGCTGAAAATGGCGTGCCGACTGGCATTCAGATGGTATCTCGAACCTTCAATGATCGGAAAGTGATTGAGGCGGGGAAGGTGTATGAAGCGAATACCGACTTCCTCGGACATTGGCAGCTCGACCCGAAACTGGACCTTGACTGAAGTCCCGAAAAACCCTGATTCGTCACCCCTGAATGGAGAACAAACAGGAGGCAAAAATACTGGACCCGCAGTTCCTGGCTTTCAAAGCATGCTTTCCATTCATGCTATACTCTGCCTGTCCATTAATCTTCTTGCCCCTTGATTCCGTTGCTATGGTAATGCAGTCTTTTAGAGCCTTCAATAGGCCTGAAGTTCGCCAAGGGATCATCGTATCTTGTTTGGTATTTTACCTTCCCGTGCTCTCGGGGTGCATACCTGCTGTAATTGGAGGTGCAATTGGAGGTGCCGAACTGTTTACGGAAAGGCGCACCGTCCAGCGTGCCATTTCCGACAACAGTCTTGAAATCAAGATTCGCGGGGTGAACAAGCAAGATGAGCTGCTCGCCAATACCAATATCAGCGTGACCGCTTTCAACGGGTGGGTACTGTTGAGCGGCGAGGTGGCAACCGAAGAGCAGAAAAAGAAGGCAGAAGAAACCGCAAAATCGTATGAAGAGACCCGAAGAGTGATTAATGAACTGGAATTGTCTGGGCTTGCCGGCTTGGGCAGTGGAGCGAACGATGCCATTATCACGGGAAAAGTGAAATCAACAATGTGGGTGGACAGCCCCGTCCCGGCTACTAATGTCAAGGTTGTGACGGAACGCGGAGTGGTCTTCCTGATGGGCTTGGTGACCACGGAAGAGGGCGAACACGCAGTAGCAGTTGCAAAAAATATCAGTGGCGTTCGCAAGATCGTCAAGGTCTTCGAATACATTGAAGGGTAGATGGCAGGGTTTTCGAATCGAACATTGACTTCTTGCAGTCGAGGGTGAACCATTGTCGGCACAAACATCACTGCAACAGCATGCAAAACTGGCTTTTTCGCTTGAATGTGCGGGGCCGCCAAGAGTACGAAGAATGCCGAAAAAGGGAGTGGATGTGCCGTGTTTGTAATTTGCAGGCGAATACAGTAAATGACCGGAAGCGGTCATAAGACAGCCGAGGGCACTGTCTAGGTGATGTTGAGGCCTGACAAATCGGAGTCATGCCGGCTATCTACAATCTGCATCCAGTATTGGACAATCTGGGGGAATGAAGCGACATCAATAATCCGGTCCGACAACTGAATCAAGGCCAGCATCGCCGCATCAATTCCCTTGATGGTCAAATGGCGTTATGCCCGCAACTCTCTCAGGGAGAGGTGACCGGTTCCTGGAAGCCATGAAGAGTGCACAGGCAACCAGGCAATGGGTTGTGCAGGCCATTCCGTTCCGTGTGGCTGACCAACCTCAGTAGCCCGGAAACGAATTCAGGACCGAGGTGGCCTTATCTCGACCCATACCTGTGTTCTCGTGATCGAGTCGGTTTGTATTCGTCCCTCAGAATCACCATTCACCAATGTTTTGCATGCTTGCCCAGGGTTCCTGAACGGGCAGGCGATCGCCACGCTGCAGCAGTTCAATCGAAATATTGTCCGGCGAGCGGACGAATGCCATACATCCGTCTCGCGGCGGTCGATTAATGGTGATGCCATTGTCCATCAGATGCCGGCAGGTTTCATAGATGTTGTCGACTTCATAGGCCAAATGCCCAAAGTTGCGGCCTCCCCCGTATTCCTCGGGATCCCAGTTGTAGGTCAGCTCCAAAAGTGGTGCGTCAGTGGTCGCGGCATGGTCCTTGTCTTCGGGTGCGGCAAGATAAATCAGGCTGAATCGGCCTTCTTCGCTCTCGAAGCGCCTGATTTCATTCAGCCCAAGACAATCGCAATAGAACTTTAGCGATGTGTCAAGGTCGGCAACTCGGACCATTGTATGCAGATATTTCATAGTGGCTATCCGGTTAGTTGTCGATTCCCGAATCAGGCGGCAGGATCGCGCCTGAGGGCCTGGCACATGCAGTGAATGCCGCCTCCGCCGGGAGTGATCATCGACATGTCAGGGTCATAAATCTCGAGTCCCAGTGCACGGGCCTTTTCCTTCAGAACCCTGCTTTTTTCCGGCATCAGTATGCGGTCTGCACCTAATGACATGACATTGCAGCCCAGGTCGAGCGTGTCCTGAAAAGGCACCGGGACCAGCTCGATGCTTTTGGACTTCAGCCATTTGACGATTTCGGGGTCAGTGGATTCCAGGCACACGGCAGCCAGCTTGTGGGCAAGCATCACTACCATCACGTCAATGTGCACATAGAACGGATCGATATCCGCGAGCTTCACTTCCCATCCTTCCGCCTCGAGCCATTTCTTGATTTGCGATACCGCTTCGTATTGGCTCCGCCCTTCATGGCCTTCCCATCCGAGCAGCAGAGTGCCGGGCTCAACGGCATTGAAGTCACCGCCTTCAAAGGTGCCAGCCGTGACATAGTCATAGATGGGTATGCCAAGTTCAGAGTAGGTCTCGATGGCCCGAAAATTTTCCCCGCGCCGCCACCAGTTTGCCATATTGGTAATGATTGCGCCATAGGGGGTCATGACCGAGGAGTCACGGGCAAAAATCTGGTAAGGCAGGCTTTCATCGCCTTTCAGGAAATGTACGGCAACACCAGCCGATTCAAAGGCCGAGACGATTTCGGCATGTTGCTGTTTTACAATGGCTGAGTCAAAAGGGATTTCGCGTCGGATGCTTTTCTTCGAGATTGAGCTGGTTTTCAGCCATTGATAATGGTCAGCGGGCCCAAGCAGCACGTCTCGAAGTACGCCATATTCACAATCGGCGCCCCAGGATTCAAGAGTTGGGGTGCCTCCTCCGTCAATACGGCACTTCATCGGTGAAGAGGCATTCATAGGGTTTTCCGTAAATGGTTTTGGCTGGAATTCTCAGGGTTGACGGGATGTGCATCAATCAAAGCAAATGCAAGGTCTTTAAGACCGATTGAATCCAGTCAAGGCTCAAGCAGTATACAGCAGTATCAGGCAGACATGAACAGATTCCGAGCTGTGTGCACATCAACTCCAGCGCCACATAGCAAGTGGATGATCGCAATGCTCATCACGTCCCGGGTTTCCCGGTTTGCGCACAACAGCCCCCGTTACGGGTGACAACGGCGCACCGCAAGAATAGTTCCGAAGTCGTGCATAATACCGCCATCAGGGAATACCCTACAGTCATTGCTTGCCGTCCCTTGCAGGAATTGGCGAGACTGGCTTTAGGGTTGCTGACTTTCGTGCACAGACTGGGAGTATCACTGACCGCTAACAAAGCAGCCCTTATCCGGGGAAGGCGGTTGGACATCGGTTTGTGAATGGCCATCGATCCGAATTACCCTCCCGACCCAGTTCGCCTAGCTCTCAATACCCATCCAATGCCAAATAATTCCGGTCAGGGCGATGTCAGCCGCTCGATAGCCATCTTTGCGTTTTCGCTAGGGGCGCTGTATTTCTCATATGCATTCGTGCAACGCGTCTCGCCAAGCGTGATGACTTCAGAGTTGATGCGGGATTTTGGAGTTGGGGGGGCGCTGCTCGGCACGCTGTCGGCATTCTATTTCTATACGTATGCAGTCATCCAGATGCCGGTAGGCATGTTGACTGATCGGTTTGGCCCGCGCAAGCTAATGAGCTTCGCCCTGGTTGTTTGTGCGCTGGCCACTGTTGGCTTTGCGCTTAGCCCGAACCTGCTTTCAGCCATTGTCCTGAGGTCCCTGATTGGCGGGTCTGTCGCATTTGCCTTTGTCGGCACCATGGCGATTGCCGGGTACTGGTTCAACCACAATCGAAATGCCTTCTTGGCTGGCATCCTGCAGACTTTGGGCATGCTGGGCGCAGTATTTGCCCAGGCATCACTCCGGTCGGTCGTGGAGTCAATCGGCTGGCGAAATACCATGCACATTCTGGCGGTAATCGCAGCTGTGCTGGCCTTGTTGATTTATTTTGGGGTGCCAAAACGCACCCGGAGCCAACGGCAAGTCGCTTCCTACAATTTTCGCGAAGCCTTCAAATCCGCAGCCTGGAACCGTCAAACCTGGCTGTGTGCAACCATCGGTTTTGGCATGTGTGCAACCATGTTGTCATTCAGCGGGCTATGGGCTGTACCATGGTTGACCACGGTACATGGCTATACGCCAACCCGGGCGTCTGCAATGGCTTCTGCACTGTTTCTGGGCTGGGCGGTTACCGCGCCCGCTGTCGGATGGATATCGGACCATATTGGTCGCAGAAATGTGCTGCCCCAGATAGGTGCGGTGCTCTACATTCTTGTCTTTCTCGTTATTGTCTACTTCACTCCCGATAGCGAGCTTCTTCTGGTTCTGCTGATTTTCCTATGTGGAGCTTTCGGTTCAAGCGTGACCGTCTGCTTTACGGTTGTGCGCGAACATAACAATGCCAGCTATGCCAGCACCGCACTGGGTCTCATGAACATGTTCGTGGTCGGCTCCGGCGCAGTCATGCAGCCGACCATTGGCTGGCTGCTGGACGTCAACTGGAAGGGGGTTATGGTTGATGGCGCAAGAATCTACGATGCAGAGGCCTATGCGATCGGCTTTTCAAGCCTGCTTGTGGTCATGGTCCTGGCGTTGATTTCGACCTTCGTGCTCAAGGAAACATATTGCCGGTCGCAGGATTCAGATACTGTTGCGCCTCTTTCTGAGGTGTACGGCCCGGCATCCGGAAAATGACAGGGCTCGGCTGTCGCATCGCCGCAGGCATGAAGCAATCATGAACAGCAGGACTGACAATCTCTCTCAAGCTGTCGAAGAGATTCCGCAATCCGGAATATTTTTCCGGTTTCTGGGACTGCATACCCTGCTGTACGGAATCTTTCCATTCTACATCCCGGTGTACATGTGGACACAGGGGGTCACGCTCGGCGGGATTTCCTGGTTTATCGCATTGAGCGGAGTCGGATTCATTCTGGGGCTGTGGGCATGGGATCGTTTGCGCGGAGCGATATCTCTGGTTTCCATGTTCGCATTGTCCCTGTTGCTCGAGGTACTGCTGCTGCTCTTGATTCTGGCAATGAAGGGAGGAGGCATGGCAATGGTTTTGGCTATGGGCTTTGCCTACGGTTTCTACAACTGCTTTTACTGGACAACTCAGCGAGCCATGTTCTATTCGCTGATCAATCTCCAGAATTCAGGCAGAAAGTACGGAAACCTGCAAATCTTCGTTGGCGCTCTGCTGCAGGTCGGGATTGTGATTGGCGGATACATTCTTGATATGTACACTTACTACCATATCCTGATAGTTTCCGCCTTGATTGCGGGGGTCGGATTGCTGTTTCTGCTTCCGTCAAGGCCTGATTATCCAAGAGCGTTGTCTGACCAGCCCTGTCTGTCTATCCCTGAAGTATTCCGGTTCAAGGATCAGCACAAATCCAGAATGATGTTTGTCACGGATGCTGTATTCCTATTCGCCGAGAGTTTTTTCTGGGTTATCACCTTGTTCATGCTGGTGCATGAAAGCTTCTTTAGTCTGGGAATCGTCGTTCTCTCGCTGGCAGTGGTGTTTGGCCTGGTCTTCTATGTCCTCAAGAATGTCATTGACCGGATATCCTCGAGAAAACTGTTTCAGGCTGCCGTGGCGCTGTATGCGCTTTCATGGTGTCTGAGGTCCTATATCAATGAACCGATGCCGCTGGCGTCTTTGTACCTGATGATGGTGGTGATTACTTTTCTGACCGCTTTTTTTCGTCTGACCCTGAATAAGCGCTTTTACGACATTGCACAGCACGGTCTGGGCAATGCCTATCTGGTGTTGAAAAGCTACTTTACCCAGGCAGCCACGCTGGTCATTTTTGCATTGATGGCCTGGGTTTTCATGGCCGCTGGCGATCAGGTGGAATTGCTGGAATATACCTACTGGGTGCTGGCAGTCTGCTCCTTGCTGTACTGGATATACGACAGGCAGGCCGAAAACCGCTCAGCCGGATAAATCCCCTTTCACCGCTGCGAGTCCAATATCGCAGTATTGACGGGCGTCAAACTGGATCGGGTTGGTTGAAGCCGAGGGATCGGCTACTGCCATTGCACCGATCTCCGCCATTCGGGACTCGTCAATGCCCAGCTCGGCAAGCGTATTCGGAATGCCGATGTTCATGCGCAAGTCGACAACCCAATGGAAAAACGACTCGAATCCTTCGTCAAGCGCGAGATAGCGCGAGAGTTTGGCTATCACCGGTTCAATGGCTTCCCGATTTGCTCGAAGCACATATGGCATCAGCACTGCGTTCAACGTGCCATGGTGGGCATCGTAGAGTGCGCCGAGCGGATGGGCGAGGGCATGCATGGCGCCGAGGCCGCGCTGAAATGCTGTCGCACCCATGGCGGAGGCTGCCAGCATCTGTCCACGCGCCTGCAGATCGGATCCATCATGGACTGCCTGTTCCAGATTGTCGCGGATGATTCGAATTCCCTCGGCCGCGATGCCAGCTGCCATCGGGTGAAACACCGGGGAGCAGTAGGCCTCAAGGTTGTGGGACAGTGCATCCATCCCGGTCGCGGCGGTCAGCCGAGCCGGTAGGCTGATGGTCAGTTCGGGATCCAGGATGACGCTGGCCGGACACATGCCGGGATGAAACAGAATAACCTTTCGTGGTTCATCCTGTTTAACGATGACTGATGCACGGCCCACTTCCGATCCGGTTCCTGCCGTTGTGGGTATCGCTACAGTCGGGAGAATCCGGCCTTGATCTGCTCGTTTCCAGTTGTCGCCGATATCTTCCAGCGCCCACAGTTCGCAATCCTGATACGCAAATGTCGCGATGGCTTTTCCTGCATCCAGCGCACTGCCCCCGCCCAGCGCGATCACTCCATCGTGTGCATGTTCCCGGCACAGGCGGTTTCCGGCGGTCACATCAGACCCCGTCGGATTGGCGCGAATATCGCTGAACAGGCTTGTAGGCAAGCCCTCCGAGCGGCAGCTTGCCAGAATGTTGTCGGTCATGGGAAGCTGGGCAAGACCGGGGTCAGTGACGACAAGGGGGGAAGAAATATTCAGCTGCCGGCAGATCTCGGCAATTTCACGTACCCGACCGCATCCGAAACGTATCGCAGTCGGGTAGTTCCAGTTAACCGCATCCACTGTCAAGCCTCCAGGATAATCCGGATCGGGCAATGGTCGGATCCCATCTGTTCATTCAGGTAAGTGACTTGCCCCGCCAGGTCCAGCGAATCCTCGTGCATCAGAAAGTAGTCGATCCGCCAGCCGATGTTTCTGTCCCGGCTCCTGCTGATCATGTGCCACCAGGAATAGACGTCCCGGGTGGCCGGGTTCTGGCGTCGCCACGTGTCCACCCATCCGTCTTGGTGCAGGCGGTCCATCCATGCCCGTTCACTGGGATGAAAACCGATATTGCCGTCATTCTCCTTGGGCCGTGCCAGATCAATCTCGTTGTGGGCAACGTTCATGTCTCCGCCGACCAGTACTGTACCGCCCCTGTTCTTGAGATGATTCATATAGTCATGGGTTCGCTCGTAAAAGACCAGTTTTTCCTGCCATGCCTGCTCGCTTTTGCCGCCGTTCGGAAAATAGATGCCGAGAATATTCCATTCGAGTCCGTCGAGCCGGAAGGCGAGCTGACTCAGCCGTCCTTCATCGGCATTGGGCGCATTGGGTATGGTGCCGGAAAATTCCAGTGATTCAATCTTGGACTCGATATCCTTGTGCAGCCACGCCGAAGTGCCGGAGTAGCCTTTCTTGTCGGCGCTGTTGTAGTATTGCCGGTAATCTGCGTAGGCAGTTTCAAAGGGCTTGAACTGGTCAGGCTGGCCCTTCGTTTCCTGCACCAGCAGCACATCCGGTTTTTCCGCATCAATGAAGCGGCTCAGTTCTCCCTTGCGCTCGACAGCTCTCAGGCCATTGACGTTCCATGAAATGATTTTCATTGTAGTGACTGTGTTCTGGTTATTGGTTGATATCCGGCCATCCGAGTTTAAAAATTACGGTACATCTTGCCGTGTCGAACCCCTCGGTTCGGGATTTTATAGTGATTTCAGGTTGAAAAGTCGGATTTCGATTGATTTCTGAATCATGGAATTTGCAGTTTGCGTGACAAGCCCGGGTTTTCGATATGCGCCGGCTTGTGCATTCACTGCTGACAGATGGATATGGTACGTTGCTGGCCTTCGAGAATCTCAAACCTCTCATCTCCGAGCTTTGCCCAGTACATGACATTGAGCGGAAATCCAATGGCCACGCCCTTGATTACCGCGTTTCGATCATTTTCTCCATATATGAATTCGCGTTGATAGGGCGGACGAATGTCGAGGCGGCCACGATAGCCAATTACCCCGCCTTCACCATCGTCGCTATAGCCTTCCGTGAGATCGCGAATGGTGATCTCATTCCGCTCAATTTTCATCGCTATTTCTCTGGATTCCTGTTGCGGATGAGAATCCTTGCATATGCCTGCTTGTAGTAGTTTCCTTCGACAACATAATAGGTTTTGTCAATAGGGCCCATGATCCGTAAAGCCGCACCATCATTTAGCTTGGATACTTCACTTCTTTTTCCGTTGGCACTAATCTGAACTTGAGAGGGATATGTCTTCGTTGCCGCTCCAAACCATGTTTTTGTTATTCCCAAAATCTCGAACTGATCCGGGTTGTACTTGTCCAAAAAAGTGATTGGCACACCCATAACTCCTTTCCAGTCTCTGGGGATGTTCCTGATCTCGTCAACGTTTATTGCGTCATGGTTGTCGTACTTTGGATACGACTGCGGATCGTGCCGTTCCGACAGATAAAGTTCCTCATGCCTTTTGCTGTGGCTGAGATTGGTATACCAAATGCTTTGCGACCGTCCTTTCACAACGCCATCCACAATCCTGTAGGAACTGCCATCTTTCTTGCAGGCCAGCAATTCGGCTGCAAAATCTTCGGGCAAGTCGAACAGCAGGTCTTTGCCCATTGGGGTATGCCCTGCCCAAATTTTATTCTGCTGGATCAATGGAAAAATCTCCCTGTAGGTGATGGCGTTCTTGTTGCCGATAATGATGAATTTCCTGTCGTGCTCCATCAGCTGGGCCACATATTCCCGAAACAGGGAGAAAGGCGGATTGGTGACGACGATGTCCGACTGCTTCAGGAACTCTACGCATTCCGGGCTGCGGAAATCTCCGTCGCCCTGCAGGCAGGTGATGCCGATGTCTTCTGCTTTGGGCACTGCATCGCACTCACGTAAACCATCATATCGCTGCATGACCGCCCTTTCCTGGTCATGTTTTGAGAACATGTCCATTTGCTGATTCTTGTAGCAGGTAGTGATGAGCTTTCTTAGTCCCAGATGCGAAAAGCTGTAGGAGAAGTAATGGAAGAAATTGCTGATCCTGGGGTCGTCACAGTTGCAGTAAACCACCTTCTTCTTGAAGTGGGCCTTTGTAGTGCTTCAGTTCATTCTCGATATCCGACAACTGGGTGTAGAACTCATCCTGGTCCGCCTGGCTTCATGCAGATTCTGGTTATAATGACATGGCTAATTTTCAAATTCAACCTGATTCATGATCTCGTTACCTCCACATACTTTCAACCGGCGGTTTGGAGATATTGATCATGGCTTCAGTCAGACTGAATAGATGCCTCAACAATCTCGCTAGGCTGCACAACCGAAATTGCCCGGTCGATATCCGCTATGCGGAGTCGAACCAGAGGTCAATTCTCTGACCGCAATACAACGACGCAACTTGCCGCCCCGTCATATTCTGCTGGTATTGCAGGCTTTGGTCAGTCGTGCCCAAAATTTCATATCCCTCTTGTTCGGCCAAATCAAGCAACTGCCCATTACTTTTTCAGGCCATCTCCTCTCCGCCAGTGTATCTCCATGATGCGCCGAAGGTGATTCCTCAGAGGTGTGGGAGTTCCTTGATCAAATAGCAGTTTCGCCGTGCCCGCGCTGTCCTAAGCGCTTGGGCTTCATACTCGAGTACAGAGAGTACCTGCTCTTTGTCAATGCCCGGGAACCACTCGACCAAATCGTCAACATTAGCGCCACAGGCAAGGTTTTCATAGAGTGCATACAGTGGAATTCGGGTGTCTGCAAAAACCCAGGCTCCGCTGACTCTGTCAGGATTCCGCTCTACCGCCGAGCATGATCTCCAATCGGTCATTGAGTTAGATTAGCAACAAATTTTAGGCATTGAAATGCAAAATATTGTTGACTCGGCGGATAATCCCTGACCAGTATTGATCATGATCTTGCGGACTCAAGATGCTTTGTAGACCGGCGGCCTACAGATGTGCATAATCTCGCAGATAATGATGTACGGAATGCCGTCAAGGTCGTGCAAGTTGTAGAATGCCATGCTCCAACATCCGTCTTGAAAGAGACGAATAATGGCATCTCTGGTGCTGTGTCTTCGCCTTGAGGGCATTCAGTTGCTTAACGGATATCTGCATTTCGGGACGGGTGTCATTATTGGCGAGAGTGAAGTTTGCGATGCTTGAAGCCCGTTCCGAAAGGTTATATTCCGCCAAATCTGTCGTATCGGTGAATTCCCATGTTTCTTCAACCGTCCGTAACGGGGCAGAATCCTATCTTTTGCCTGTTTGTTTTTATGGTTTCCCACCTCATTTCAGGCATGAATCTGGCCGAGATGGGGAGGATGAGAACTGGGCAGGAGCATCTAGTCTGCAAGTCATCGGCCTTGAGCCACACTACATCGTGGCGCTACTATACGCCCCCCACAATGCATGGAACACCACTCGCAAGGTGGTAAGTGCTCAAAGATTCAAGCTGGGAACACTGGAACATGAAAAAGGGCGGTTAATACCGCCCTTGTTTGTTTGGCCATGGTTGGCTAGTTGCCGCATGTATTGGCGGACATCGACCAGCTTCCCCCTCCGCCGCTGCCCGTCAGCTGCCGGCTGATACACAACGGTTGGTGCCGAAATTCCACGTTTCAGCCGTTCCCTGGTATTTGCATCGGAAGCACTGCCTGACCAGATCCAGTGAAGTTTCCGCTCCGCAGCCGG